>NZ_BCSL01000013.1:0-85814 GCF_001570845.1 Dietzia papillomatosis NBRC 105045
CCTCGCCCTGGGTCGCGGGTCGGCTGAGCAATCTGCGGACTGGTTCCGATTGAGGATCCCCTAACGCGATACCGCCAACCCGGCACGCAAACCGTACCGGCCGCACGTTGTGATCCGGCCTCCCCCTGCGGGAGAACCCGCTCGGAACAACGGCCAGGGACGGCCCCTGCCTGCCGACTCGAATACGCATGAATCTAATACGCAGACCTTCCACCTAGGCGCTGCCCCTGGAGTCCCTCTATGTCCCCTTGAGGTTCATCACCTGACGCAGTGTGTGCACGATCTCGACGAGGTCGTCGGCGTCCTCCATCACCCGGTCGATGTCCTTGTAGGCGGCGGGGATCTCGTCGACCCACGCATCGCCGGGCCGGTAGACAATTCCTTGCATCGCCGCGTCGAGGTCGGCTGCGGTGAACCGCTTCTTGGCCTGTGTCCGCGACATCCGACGACCGGCGCCGTGCGGCGCGGAGAACAACCCGTCTGCGTTCCCCTTGCCTCGGACGATGTACGACCGGGTGCCCATCGATCCCGGGATGCATCCCATGCGGCCCTCACTCGCATCGATGGCGCCCTTGCGGGTGAGCCACACTTCCCTGCCATCGAGTTCGATCTTCTCGGTGTAGTTGTGGTGGCAGTTCACGCGTTCCGATTCGCCGGCGTCGTCGTCGCGGAAGATCCGGGCCAGCTCCGCGAGGAAGCGATCCATCATCTCGTCACGGTTGAGCCGCGCGAAACGCTGCGCCCACCGCAGCTCGGCGAGGTACTGCGAGAACTCGACAGTTCCCTGCTTCAAGTACGCATGGTCACGGTCCTCGAGCCGGATGCCCCGCTCCGCGCACTGCTGCTGGGCGATCCTGATGTGTTTCTGGGCGATCTTGTTGCCCACTCCTCGGCTCCCGGAGTGCAGGAAGCACCACACGGCTCCGGACTCGTCCAGACACAGCTCGATGAAGTGGTTCCCGCCGCCCAGGCTCCCCAGTTGCTCGCGCCACTTCGGCGAGTGGGACAGGTCGACGCCGCCGGAGTCCGCGAGAATCTCGAGTTCCCGAACCCGCTCCCGCGTGTGGTCGTGACGAACGGCCTTGTTGTAGTTGCCCGGCGACAGCGGGATCGCGCGCTCCAGCCTGTCGCGCAACGTGCTCAGGTCGATGCGCTCGAGGTCGGACTCCGTGTACCGGGTACGCGCGGCCACCATCCCGCATCCGATATCGACTCCGACCGCGGCCGGGATGACCGCCTCGACGGTCGGGATGACCGTGCCGACCGCGGACCCCTTGCCGGCGTGGGCGTCGGGCAGCAGCGCGATATGCGGGTGGATGATCGGCAGTCGCGCGAGGGCCACCGCCTGGTCGACTGTCGTCTCGTCGATCGCCGACGCCCACAACAGCACATTCGGAGCGAGAGTGACGGGCATGGCTCCATTGTCCCGGTTCCGGGCCGCCGCGTGGTGGCACTCGTGCGGCACCGGGTGAGACCATGGCGCCATGTCCACCCCTCCCCGTTCGGATCGTGACCGCGATGAGGAAGGTCGCGCGCGCAACGCCCGCCCACGCGACGAGCTCGGTCGCCCGCTGCCGCCGGGCAGCGTTGGGGTCGAGCGCATTCCCGAGGACCTCGACCTACCGCCCGCCGAGTCCCTGGCGTGGGCGCAGGACCTGCTGGACCGGGGCCGCGCGTTCCACGCCCACGAGGTCCTGGAGGGTGCGTGGAAGAGCGGTCCCGCCGCCGA
Organism: Dietzia papillomatosis NBRC 105045; assembly: GCF_001570845.1. Lineage (NCBI taxonomy): Bacteria > Bacillati > Actinomycetota > Actinomycetes > Mycobacteriales > Dietziaceae > Dietzia > Dietzia papillomatosis. The sequence continues at coordinate 1,730 of NZ_BCSL01000013.1, forward strand.
GCGGGACCTGTGGCAGGGACTCGCCCAGTTGGCCGTCGGCATCACGCACATCCAACGCGGCAACGCCACGGGGGCCGTGGCGTTGCTCGATCGTGCGGCCGGGCGCCTCGAACACATCGACGGCACGGCACCGCACGGGGTCGACGCGACCGGGCTGGTGCGCTACGCCCGGGACCTCGTCTCCGAACTCCGGCGGGGACTCTCCCCTCTCCCCGACCGCCTGAAGCCGCGACTCGTGAATTCACGGGTCGGGGACGCCGGGCGGACCGCCGGCTGACCGGCAGATCACAGTTCGACGGTGCCGCTGTCCCCCATGTCGGGAGTCCGGTCGCCGCGGGACACGGTGGCGCGGACGAAGGAGGCGATGTGGGCGATGCTCGAGCCGCTCGAATCCCAGTACTCGGCCGCCTCCGCCTCCACCAGTATCGAGGTCGCCTGGTCCGGGCCGTCGGGGAACCAGGCGTCGACCGCGGGGCTCCAGTTCGCGGTCACCGCGTCGCGGTCGTCGTCGACGACCGCGCGCCCCGCCACCGACACGAACCCGTCGGAGGATTGCACCGAGACGTTGACCTGCGCATGGGCGGCGATCTCGGACACGATGTCACCGCCCCGGGGCGCGAGCAACCGGATCGTCCCGTCGAAGTCGGAGTTCTGACGGGTCATCGGGCGGCTCAGCAGTCGTCCGTCGGCGCTGACCGTGGTGATCATGCAGATCGGCGACTTCTCGATGAGGGCGGACACGATCTGCTCGGGCGTTCTGGTGTCGTCTGACATGGATACGGGCCTTTCCGTTGACAGGTTGTCGTGCACTGAAGGGCAGTCAGTGCTCCCCCACGGCGCGGGCGTTCCCGACCGCGGCGTCCACTCCGTGCGTCCAGGGCTCACCGTGTCCGGGCAGAACGGTGGCGGCCCCGGTCTCGGCGATGGGCCCGAGCGACTCGATGGCGGTCGCCGTGTCGGCGGTGGCCGCGGACGCCACGATCTGCGGGCCAGTGGCACCGGTATAGGGGTCGAGGGTGACGAGGGCGTCGCCACTGATCACGGTATCCCGGTCCGGCAGGTGCAGGATGCAGTGCCCGCCGGTGTGGCCCGGCGCGAACAACGGCACCGGCCGGCCCGGGATGTCCAACACCGCGCCCACCGCCAACTCGTCGGTGTCCTCGATCCCGCGGACGCTGAGCGCCCCGGCCATCGCCATCCGCCCGAGCACGGGCAGCGACCGGGGGTGCAGGAGCGGGTACAGCAGTCGGTTGCGTTGGGGCTTGTAGCTGTACGGGTGCGCGGCCAGGTGGTCGTCCTCCGGGTGCACCAGGACCGGGACGTTCAGCTCGACGCGGGCGCGGCGGGCGAAGCCGACGTGGTCGAAGTGGCCGTGGGTGAGCACGAGCGCCCGCACGTCGCCGGGGCCGCGCCCCAGGCGGCGGAGGGTGTCGGTCATCAGGTTCCACATGCTCGGCAGGCCGGCGTCGACGAGGGTCACTCCGTCGTCGTCGTCGATGACATAGCAGTTGACGTGGGCGTGGGCCAGGCGGTGGACGCGGTCGGCGACCTCGGTGGCGTGCATTCATTCTCCTCTCGACGTGCTGGGATCCTCGCCGCGCCGCATGATCGGCAGGTGTTCGATCGCGCCGGCGGCGCGCGCCAGCACCCCGCTGGCCGCGGTCAGCGCGGGGCCGACGGCGTCCGGCCCGCGGAGGGCCGCCGACTCGAGTACGTCACGCAGGCGGTCGGTCACGGTCAGCGGGAGCGCCGCCGCGACGTTGCCCGGGGGCCGGCGTGCGACCACCGGGTGGGGACGGGTGGGCGCGGTGCGCCGGACCGCCTCCCACGCCACGCCGAGGGCCCGGAGCCGGGCTGGGCTCAGCTTCTCCTGCAGCCGCGGCAGCAGCTCGTCCTCCTCGTCCCGGACGTCGTCGCGCAGCACGGTGATGAGGCGACGCAGCACCTCGTCGCGCTCCGGGTGGGCGTCACCGAGGTTCTCCAGCAGGGTGACGAGCTCGTTGACCTCCTGGTGTTCCTGCTCCACGCGCAGCGTCAGCTCGTGCCCGTCGGGCAGCTCCGCCCGCATCACGGGCCACAGCACGGATTCCTCGGCGAAGGCGTGGGGGAACACGAGCCGATAGGTCTTGATCAGGGCCAGCTTCTGCTCCGCGCCGTCCGTCCGTTCCACCTCCCCGAGGAGCCGGTCGAGCTCCATGTGGTCGAGCTTCTGCCGGGCGAGGACGCTCCACCGGCCGCCCAGGTCATCGAGGTTCTGCTCTGACAGAGATCGCATGTGGTGTCCTCCCTACCGCGTAGGGTGCGCGCGGGCGGATCGGCCCGCAACCGGTCCACCGCGGGGCCCGGCGACCTCGGCCACCCGCGCGGGTAGGTTGAGAGCGATGAGCGAGCTCGTGTCGACCGGCGTCGCCGTCGCCCCGGTCGTCGTGGTCCTGGCACTGTTGGCTCTCCGGGTCCCCTCGCTGGTGGCGGGAACCGCGGGCCTCGTCGCCGCCCTGGCGGGGGCGGTCACCGTCTTCCGGCCCGACGACGACGAGGTCGCCACCGCGGCCGCCCAGCTGGGGCCGACGGTGCTCGAGGTCGCACTGATCCTCCTCGGCGGCGTCCTGTTGGCCACGGCCCTGTCGGCCACCGGGAGCAGGGACCACATCGCCGGGTGGCTGGAGCGGATCGGTTCGGGCGGTGACCGGGTGCCCGCGATCCTGCTGCTGGTGTTCGGTCTCACGCCGTTCATGGAGTCGGTCACCGGCTTCGGGCTGGGCGTGGTCATCACCGCGCCGCTGCTCGTGCGGATGGGTCTACCACCTGTGAAGGCGGTCGTCGTGGGCCTGCTCGGGCTGGTCCTGGTCCCGTGGGGCTCACTGGGCCCGGGCACCCTCGTCGCCGCCGAGCTCGGAGGCCTGGGCGTCGACGCCCTGGGATACTGGTCCGCCCTGCTCAGCCTCCCGGTCTTCGTAGTGAGCATGATGACCGTCCTCGTCGTCGTCACCGGCCGGACCCCTGCGACCACCGGGTCGCCGGACGCCCCACGGTGGCCAGCCCTCACCCGACCGCCCGCGCGCCACGTCGCGCTGGGCGCGGCCGTCGTGGTCACCCAGTGGGCCGTCCTCGTCGCGTCCAACGCGGTCGTCGGCGTGGCACCGTCGGGCATCATCGCCTCGGCGGCCGTCATCGCCGTGCTGCTGGCGGTGGCGCGGTTGCGTCACGGCGCGCTGCCGGCCGTGACCGGCGGACTCGTGCGCGCTCTCGTCCCGTTCGCCGTCCTGCTCGCGGGGATCCTCGGCACCACCGCCGCGCTGGCGGTCGCGGGCGCCCCGGCCGGCGCGGGGTGGCTCACCTCCCCAGCCCTGTGGGTGCTCGTCGCCGCCCTCGTCGCGCTGCGTGTGTACACCACACCCGGCTCGGGCATCGCGCGCCTGCTCCGGACGGCGATGGCGACGTGGGTCCCCGTGGCGGGCAACGCCATCGTGTACATGGCCATCGGCATCGTCATGGCGACCGCGGGCATGGCCGCCCACCTCGCCGGGCTCGCGACCGGGCTCGGCACGGCGTCACTGGCCCTCACCCCCGCGATCGGGGCGCTCGGCGGGTACCTCACCGGCACCAACACCGGCGCCGCCGCCATGTTCTCCGCGGCCACCACCTCGGCCTCGACCGCCCTCGGGGCCGACGGACTCGTCGCGCTCGCGGGCCAGAACGTCGGGGGCTCCTTCGCGATCATCGTCTCTCCCCCTCGCGTCGCGCTCGCCGTCGGCGTCGTCCTGGCCGGCCGCACCCGGCTCCCCGCCCGCGCCACCCGCACTCTGGCCACCGCCGCGGTCACGGCGACGATCGTGCTCTCCGCGGTGGTCGCCGTCCTGACGTAGTGTTCGTGGGAAGAGACCCGGATGGCCGCGACACGAGAGGCAGTGAGTTCCACCATGAACCATGTGACCGAGACCGCCGACCGCATTCTCGACAAGGCCAAGGAGTCCAAGCACGGTCGCCACGCCGAGCTCCTCGTCCACGAGGGTCCGCTGCGTCAGGCGCTCCTCGCGCTCACCGAGGGCACCGAGCTGGAGGAGCACAACTCTCCCCCGGCCGCGAGCCTGTACCTGCTCCAGGGCGCTGTCCGCGTGACCGGTGACGGCACCACCGACATCGCGGCCGGGGAGCTGCACACGCTCACCCACCACCGGCACTCCGTCACCGCGCTCGCCGACTCCGTGTTCCTGCTGACGACGGTCACCAGCATCCCGGGTCAGGGAAGTTACGACACCGAACCCGTCGACTGACGGACGCGCGCGGCGGATACTGGCAGGCGTGCGCACGCGACACGTCTCCACGGTCATCCGCCGCCCGCCCGAGCAGGTGTACGCCTACGCCCGCGACCCCGCCAACCTCGGCGCCTGGGCCGCCGGGCTGGCGTCGGGCAGGATCGAGCCCGGCGATGAGTCCGGCGCCGAGGGCGGCGGCGCGGACGGTGACGGGGACCGCGGCGACACGCTCGTCGTGGATTCCCCGATGGGCCGCGTGAGCGTGCGCTTCCTGCCCCGCAACGAGCTGGGCGTACTGGACCACGAGGTCACGCTCCCCGACGGGACCGTTACCTACAACCCGCTGCGGGTCGTGCCGCACCCGGACGGTGCGGAGGTGATCTTCACGCTCCGCGGGGTCGACGACGACGAGTTCGAGCAGGACGCCGCGATGGTGGCCGAGGACCTCGCGCGCCTGCGGGCCGTCTTCGAGGGCCCGCTCCCCGCCGGGGCGCCGCCGCGGAGTGACTCGGCCATCGCCGACGCGGGTATACGCCTGGCCACGCCGGCGGACGCCGGGTCGCTCGGGCGGATGCTGTACGAGTTCAACACCGGGTTCGAGTCCGCGACCCCCACCGCCGACGAGGCCGCCCGGCGGTTCGGGGACCTCCTCGCGCGCGACGACGTCCTCGCCGTCGTCGCCTCTCCCGGCTCGTCGGACGCTCCCACCGACGTCGGCTTCGCGCTGCTCACGCTGCGCCCGACGCCCTACTCGGACCACCCACTCGCGCAGCTCGAGGAGCTCTACGTCCGGCCGGACCTCCGTGGGCGCGGCGTCGGGGCCGCGATCATCACCCGATCGTTGTTCGAGGTGGTCGCGCGACGCTGCGAGGAGATGCTGATCAACGTCGACGCCGACGACCTGGGCGCACGGCGCTTCTACGAACGCCACGGGTTCACCGACCGCGATCCGGATAGCGGATCGGGGATGCGCTGCTACCTGCGACAGTTGTAGAGCGGCGCCCGGGTTGGACGGCCGCCGGCCCTCTACGGCCGTACTGTCAACGACTGGGACACGGTCCCGACAGGGCCGTTCTCGTCATGGATCACGCTCGCGGTGAGCCCCAGGCCGCCGGGACCGAAGGTCACGCGGGTGTCGAAGCCCAGCCACTCCCCCGCGGGCGAGCGCACGAGGTGCGCGGTGAGGTCGATGTTGGGGAAGGTGACGACGGCCGGGTCCGCGCGGATCGCCATCCCGTTGGCGATATCGACGAGCGCCGTCATCCGCGCGAGCGGGCTGACCTCCTCCGCCGCGAGCAGAGGGACGTCGGTGCGCACCCAGTACCGTGCCCGGCCCGGCCCGCTCGACTCCCGCCGCACCCGGGCGGAAGCGAGGTATCCACCGCCCCACACGGAGGTGGGATCCCACGGTTCCATCTCTCCCGGCGGCGGGAGGGGGTCGAAGGCGTCGCCGGCGATCGCCGCGGTGTCGCGCGGCTGCTGCAGCCACGCGCGCAGCCGGATGCCGGTGCGGTCGCCGTGTGAATAGGTCGCCTCCACCAGTTCGATCGTGCGCCCGGGTCGGATCACCTCCACCTCGACGTCCACCGCGTCCATGGGCACCACACCCAACAGCTCGTAGGTCAGGCGTGAGAGGACCATCGGATCGTCGCGTCGTCCGGCCAGGTCGAGCTCCACGGCGTGGACCAGCAGACCCAACGCGGGTCCGATGTGCTGCGTGGACGCGTCCCAGGCGCCGCTCACATGATCGGTGGGCCGGAAACTCCCCGGATCGAGCCTCTCGAAGTACGCCATCCCCGTCCTCCAGTCGGTGAGTGGTGATTAACTGGGGAGCGTACACAGAACAGCGGGAGGCAGCATGCAGGACGAGACGTTCGACGAGTTCACCACCCCTATCGACGACCGCTACCTCGAGGACTACACCGAAGGTCACCGGTACCGTTTCGGCGAGGAGTCGGTCGACGCCGGGGAGATCATGGAGTTCGCGCGGCGATACGACCCGCAGAGCATCCACACCGACCCGGACGCCGCGGCCGCCGGCCCGTTCGGCGGCCTCATCGCGAGCGGCTGGCAGACCGCCGCGCTCATGATGCGCCTGTTCGCGGACAACTACCTCACCAGCGTGGCGAGCCTCGCCTCTCCGGGGATCGACGAGCTGCGGTGGGTGCGGCCCCTGCGCCCCGGTGACCGGCTGACCCTGCTGTGCGAGACCACGGGTGTCCGCCCGTCGCGCACCAAGCCGGACCGCGGGGTGCTGACGACCGACGTGACCCTGGTCAACCAGGACGGCGACCCGGTCCTCACCGCGACCGCGATGAACATGGTGGCCCGCCGGCGCTGACCTGCCCGACCCGCCGAGGGAACCGCTAGAGCCTCGGGGTGAAGTGGAAGATCGGCAGCGTCCGCGTGGTGCGGCGGGCGTAGATCTCGTAGTTCGGCCACACCCGCACCGCCGCGGCCCACGCCGACGCCCGCTCGTCGTCGGGCAGCTCGCGCCCGTCCACGACGAGCCGCGCGCCGTAGACCGAGATCTCGACCTCCCCCTCGCCGGCGGCGCGCAGATTGTGGACCCAGGCCGGAGTCGTCTGACCGCCCCAGTTGGAGCCCACGACCACGAGGCCGTTGTCCCAGGAGGCACACAGCAGGGGCGTGCTGCGCGGCTCCGCGCTCCTGCGCCCGGGCACGTGGAGCGTGAGCGTGGGCAGCGCGGCCAGCCGGAGCAGCGGGACACGACCACGCGAGACCCGGCTCAGCCACCGGTCCAGAGTGACGACGAGGTGGGAGTTCTCGCGCGTCGCGTCCTGCCGACCGAACCAGATCGCGAGCGGGGTGAGGAGGTTTCCCATGCCGATGACCTTAGGTCGTACCCCGTCCGTCGCGGTGCGACACCGCGCCCTCCGCGGCCGCCAGCACTTGCACCGACTCGGTCCATCCCGTTCGCAACCCCGCCTCCAACACCGCGAGGTGGAACGCCCACATCCGTCTGTAGACGGCGTCGAAGCCCAGGGCGGCGGCGTCGCGGCCGCGCTGGGCGAAGGTCTCGGACCAGAGCCGGACCGTCTCCGCGTGGTGGGCGGTCGTCTCGACCCGCCCCCGCAGTGTCAGCCTCGGCGCCCGCTCGATCGCGTCGACCAGCTCCGACCACGCGACCGGAGGCCCCGCCTCGGAGACGTACCTCGACTCCCACGCCGCGAGCTCCACCACGGCGGGGTTGGGACGGCCCGGCGCGACGGTCGTGTGGATCACGAGCCGCCCCCCCGCACCGAGGAGCCGGTCCGCCACGCCGATCACCTCGTCGTGCCCGGCGCGGCCGGCGGTCGTGCCGGGCTCCGCCGCGACGACGGCGTCGACCGTCCCGGCGGCATCGGACGGGGCGCCGAGGAACAGGGAGATCTCCTCGTCCAGCCCCGCCGCGGCGAACCTCGACCCCAGCGCCGACAACCTCTCGGTGGACGCCGTCATCGTGCGCACGTGAGCCCCGCGCTCCGCAGCGCGCATGGGCAGCTCGCCCCACCCGGGCGTCGCCACGATCACGTGGGAGCCGTCCTCCACCCCCGCCAACGTCAGCATCGTGTCGGCCGACCGACGCTGGGCGTCCCCCAGATCGGCCCGCCGGGGGGCCGGCGACGGCGCCTCCAGGTGGACCACGTCGGTCCCGCCCGCCAGGCGGGTCCGGGTCCGCGCACCGGACGCGAAGACGGCGCCCGACGTCGACATCGTCTCGTCCGTGTACAACGAGGTCAGCGCGCCGGGCACGGAGTCCTCCAGCTCCACTGTGACGGGACCGCCCCGCCGCCGCCCACCGCCGACGGGGCCGCGACCGTCACGTCCGTAAGCCCGCTCTCCCGGGTGGGCGCAGTCGGCGTTCGCTGCGATCCACGGGGCCAGCGTCGCGATGGCGGTGCACAGGTCGGGCGTGGTCCAGTCCCCGGCCATGAACGACTCGCCGAGCCCGACCACCCCGCCCACCGCCAGCCGCGCCCAGAAGTGCTCCGGCTCGCGTAGGACCACCCGAACCGGGGCGTCGTACTCCCCCGCCGCCGACGCGTCGGGGTAGTCGATCCGCAGGCCGAGCTCGCGCGCCGAGCGCCGCAGGGCCTGGGCGATGAGTACCGGCGGCTGGCCCGGCACCCCGGACGGCGGGGCGAGCGCGGGCCAGCGCTCGAGGTCGACGGCCTGGGGTTCGACTCTGACCACCGGTGTCCCTCCTTGTGGGGCTCGCGTCACAGGGACGCTACCGCCGACCGGCCGTCCCCCCGCTCAGGCGCGGCGGCGACCCTCCGGCTCGGCTCGACGGGGGCCCGCGCACCCGCGCGCCGCGCCTCTCCGTGTGCGCGGTGTCGGACGGCGCACTATCCTGGGGACTCGTGCCCGGCGGTAGTTTCGCGGGCCCCAGACCGACGAGGCCAACGAGCCCCTCACCACAGACCAGCCTCATCAGGAGCCGCCATGACCGAGCCCGCAATCGACCAGGTCACCGCCACCGCACCGGCCGGCCGCCGGCACCGCGTCGTCATCGTCGGCTCCGGCTTCGGCGGTCTGTTCGCCGCCCAACAGCTCGACAAGGCCGACGTCGACGTGACGTTGGTCGCCAGAACGGGCCACCACCTGTTCCAGCCGCTGCTCTACCAGGTGGCCACCGGCATCCTCTCCGTGGGCGAGATCGCCCCGCCGACCCGCCTCATCCTGCGGGACCAGAAGAACGCCACGGTTGTCCTCGGCGACGTCGACACGATCGACGTGGCGGCCAAGAAGCTCCACGCCTCGGCCGGCCACATCAACTTCGATCTCGAGTACGACAGCCTCATCGTCGCCGCGGGCGCCAATCAGTCCTACTTCGGTAACGACCACTTCGAGCGGTGGGCGCCCGGCATGAAGACGGTCGACGACGCGCTGGAGTTGCGCAGCCGCATCCTCGGCTGCTTCGAGCAGGCCGAGGTGATCGACGACGAGGAGGAGCGCCGTCGCCTACTGACCTTCGTCATCGTCGGCGCCGGACCCACCGGTGTCGAGATGGCCGGCCAGGTGGCCGAGCTCGCCCAGCACACCCTCCGGGGCAGCTTCCGCCGCATCGACCCGGCCTCCGCCCGCGTCATCCTCCTCGATGCCGCGCCCGCGGTGCTGCCACCGTTCGGCGACAACCTCGGCAACGCCGCGCGCGCCCGCCTGGAGAAGATGGGCGTCGAGATCCAGCTCAACGCGATGGTCACCGACGTCGACTACCAGGGCATCGAGGTCAAGGACCCGGACGGCTCCGTGCGTCGCATCGACGCCTCGTGCAAGATCTGGTCCGCCGGCGTCAAGGCCAGCCCCCTGGGCAAGCAGCTCGCCGAACAGACGGCCGCCGAGATCGACCGCGCCGGACGCGTGCTGGTCAACAAGGACCTCTCACTGCCGGGCCACCCGGAGATCTTCGTGGTGGGCGACATGATGAGCCTCGACAACCTGCCCGGTGTCGCGCAGGTCGCCATCCAGGGTGGCAAGTACGCGGCCAAGCAGATCATCGCAGAGGTCGAGAAGGGCCGGACCCCGGCGGAGCGGAAGCCGTTCAAGTACTTCGACAAGGGCTCCATGGCCACGGTGTCGCGCTACAGCGCGGTGGTGAAGATGGGCCCGATCGAGATCTCGGGTTTCATCGCCTGGGTCATGTGGCTCGTCGTGCACCTCGCCTACCTGATCGGTTTCAAGAACCGCATCACGACGATGTTCTCGTGGGGGATGCACATGGGCGGCGATCACCGCTCGCAGCTGACCTCGACGAAGCAGTGGGTCTACGCGCGCCAGGCCCTCGAGCAGGTGGCCGCCGACGACGCCGCCCAGCGGTCCGCTGATCGGTCGCGGGAGGAACAGTCCGCCTCCGCGTCGGTCGACTGAGAACCGCTCGACTCGGGCCCGTCGACTGAGGGCCCGGCTACCGGGGTCGACGACGAGGAACGCGCCCGGCGGGCAGGTTGCCGTCGGGCGCGTCGCCGTCTCGCAGCCGGTTACTGTAGGTTCGCCAGCCGCACCTGACCCACCGCCGCGGTACGTCCGTGGTCATCGGCGATCTCGACCCGCCAGAGCTGTTGGGACCGGCCGCGGTGCACGGGGGTCCCGGTCGCCGTGAGGGTGCCCTCGGTGACGGCGCGGAGGAAGTCGGTCGAGTTGTTCACCCCGACGACCTTGCCCTCGCCCCCGAGCCACACCGCGCCGGCCACGCTGGCGACCTCTTCGACGATCGCGCAGTAGACCCCGCCGTGGACGATTCCGTACGGCTGGTGGAGGTGCGGTTTCACGTCCACCGTCACGACCACCCTGTCGGGAGTGACCTCGGTGTACTCGATCCCGATGTTGCCGCCGAAGCCGATGCCGGAATGGGCACGGATACGCTCGATCACATCACTGTCAACCGTGTCGGACATCTGACCTCATCTCCCCGGCCCGGCCGGTCCGGACCACCGGGATCGAACGTTACCCGGGCCGTACTCGTGCGGGATCACTCACGCCTCCCGGATCAGCGGACGGAGCGCCACCCCCGGTCGCGCACGGGGATGGGCCCCGAGCCCGGGGTGCGCGGGAGCCGGCTACGCCGGCGGACGGCCAATCCGGAATCGTGAAGGGCCTGGAGCACCATCTGTCCGCGCCGGTATCCGGTCTCCGGGCTGGTGTCGGCGAACGTCGGCACGATCGTCGCGGCCCCCAGGACACATTCACCGGCCATCGACCAGAGCGTGTCGACACTGCAGTTGCTCACCTCGGCGAGGCCCTCGAACACCGCCGTCAGGGTCGAGCGGGACCGGCAGGCGAGCCATTGTGCGAGCGCCTGTTCACAGGGTAGGACGACGGTGCCGGGTGATCCCGCGGCGGGGTCGTCCGGCAGCACCCGGAGGGTGGTGTCGCGGACGCCGGCCCAGTCGAGGCCCCCCTCGATGTCTGTCCGCACGGCCATGTTCTCGGCGCCGGTGTCCCAGACGCGTCCGATGGTGACGAAGCTGGCGACCGCGCGACCGAGGACACCGTGGGTGAAGGCCTCCGCGACCAGGTACGTCGAGAAGCGGATGTCTCCGGATTCGGTGAAGTGGTCGCGGAACATCTGCTCCACACGGCCACTGTCCACGGCCCGCTCGAGCGGCACCCACCGGCGCCGCGACTGCGTCCCCAGGTCCGCGATCGAGTAGAACTTCGGATAGCCGGCCCGGAGGCCACCGAGCACCTCGACCGTGTCGTCGAACAGCGTGCGTGTCCCCGCCAACTGCGTGGGCAGCAATAAGCCGGTCATGTCTGGTCTTTCCCCTCGTAGAGTCCCCGAACCGGGTCCGGCGCGCCTCCGCGGAGACGTCCGGACCACGGCGATCCGTCCCCCGAATCGTTGTGGTCCAGGTCATCTGGCCCGACCATAAGTGTTACAACACATCGCCGGTTGTTACCAAGAGTTTTTCGGCCGATCGACGAATCCTTGCACTCAGTGCACGTCTGACCTATCAACCACTTCGCTGCCGCCACCCCGCCTCCGGCCCGGCCGATAGCTCGCATCGATGCAGGTCCGCTCGCTTCGCGGGCGTCGACTACGCTGAGGCCCATGAGTACTGAACGCGAGGACGCGCAGCCCGCCGCCGGCACTGTCGGCACCGCCGACATCGGAGTGACCGGCCTCGCCGTGATGGGCTCGAACATCGCCCGCAACTTCGCCCGGCACGGGTATACGGTGGCGGTCCACAACCGCTCTGCGGGAAAGACCGACGCCCTGCTCTCGGAGCACGGCGAGGACGGTGACTTCGTCCGCACCGAGACGATCGCCGAGTTCGCGGCCGCGCTGCGCTCGCCGCGGCGCGCACTCGTGATGGTGCAGGCGGGCGCGCCCACCGACGCGGTGATCGACGCGCTCGCCGACGCGTTCGACGAGGGCGACATCATCATCGACGGCGGCAACTCCCTCTACACGGACACCATCCGTCGCGAGAAGGCCATGGCCGAGCGTGGCATCCGGTTCATCGGTGCGGGCATCTCGGGCGGCGAGGAAGGCGCCCTGGAGGGGCCGTCCATCATGCCGGGCGGGCCCGCGTCCAGCTACGAGGTCGTCGGACCCATGCTCGAGGACATCTCGGCGAAGGTCGACGGCACGCCGTGCTGCACCCATGTCGGCGAGGACGGCTCGGGCCACTTCGTCAAGATGGTGCACAACGGCATCGAGTACTCGGACATGCAGCTGATCGGCGAGGCCTATCACCTCCTGCGCGGCGTGGCGGGCATCGAGCCGGCGGCCATGGCCGACGTCTTCCGTGAGTGGAACACCGGCGAGCTCGACTCGTACCTCATCGAGATCACGGCGGAGGTGCTCGCGCAGGTCGATGCCGAGACCGGCGCACCGCTGGTCGACGTGATCGTCGACCGCGCCGGCCAGAAGGGCACCGGTCGGTGGACCGTCAAGTCCGCCCTCGATCTGGGCGTCCCGGTCACGGGCATCGCCGAGGCCGTCTTCGCCCGCGCGCTGTCGAGCTCCGTCCCCCAGCGGGAGGCCGGGCGCACCCTGCCCGCCGGCTCGGTGTCGACCCCCGCGCAGACCGGTCCCGAGTTCGTCGAGGACGTCCGCCGGGCGCTCTACGCGTCCAAGGTCATCGCCTACGCGCAGGGGTTCGACCAGATCACGGCGGCGAGCGCGGAGTACGGATGGGACGTCGCCCGTGGCGATCTCGCCACCATCTGGCGCGGCGGCTGCATCATCCGCGCCACGTTCCTCGACCGGATCCGTGAGGCGTACGCCGCCGACCCGTCGCTGCCCTCCCTGCTCGCGGCGCCGTACTTCGCCGAGGCACTGGCGGACTGCGTGGACAGCTGGCGCCGCGTCGTCGCGACCGCGGTCACCGCTGGCATCCCCGCGCCGGGCTTCTCGGCCGCACTCGCGTACTACGACGGCCTGCGCACCGAACGTCTGCCCGCCGCGTTGATCCAGGGTCAGCGCGACTTCTTCGGCGCGCATACCTATCAGCGCACCGACCGTGAGGGTAGCTTCCACACTCTGTGGAGCGGCGATCGTTCGGAGGTCCGGGTCTGAGCGGTTCGCAGCCCGGTGGTCTGGGCCGGCTCCTCGAAGACCTCGGGGTGTCGGTCCCGATCAGGCATGCCGTGTCCGCGCTCGTCGCGGGTGAGCCGACACCGGTGCAGGCGGCCGCGCTCGCCGACGCCGTCGGCGGCGAGAGCCTGCTCGCGGTGGCACCGACCGGCTCCGGCAAGACGCTGGTGTTCGCGATCGGGGTGGTCCACCGCCTCGCGGGGTCACCGAGCCTGCCGGGTCGGCCCCGGGCGGTCGTGGTGGCACCCACCCGCGAACTCGCGGAGCAGAGCGCCGAGGTCCTCGCGGAGGTGGGGGCGGGCGCCGGGTTGCGGGTGGCCTCGTTCGTCGGCGGCCAGCCGATCAAGCGGGATCGTCGCGCGCTCATCGCCCCGGTCGACGTGGCCGTGGGCACGCCGGGTCGCCTCGCCGACCTGGTCCGGTCCCGGGCCGTGTCGTTCGCCGACGCGCGGGTCATGGTGCTCGACGAGGCCGACCACCTCCTGGGGCCCTCGTTCGTCGACCAGACGGAGTCGCTCCTCGCCACCTGCACCGGTGCGGGGCTCCTGGCGACCACGGCCACCGCCGACGCCGACGTCGAGGCACGCCTGCGCGAGGCGCGTCCCGGCCTCCGGGTCCACCGCGTCGAGCGCGCGCCGGCGTCGGTACAGCAGGAACCCGGGCCCGGAGGGTCGCCGGCGGCCGACACCGCGGCCGGGGAGACCGCGACGGGGACGACGACGACAACGGGCGCGCCACGTCAGCTGGTCATCCTCTCCACCCCGGATCCTGACGGCGTGGCGGTCGCGCTGGCGGCCCGCTGCACGCGCGGGCTCTTCTTCGTCCCTCGCCGGGATACCGTCGACGCGCTGCGTGCCGCCATCGCGGACACCGGCGTCCGCGTGGCCGGCGTGAAGGGGTCGGACTCCCCCACCCGGCGCTCTTCCGCGTTCTCCGAGCTGGCCTCGGGTGCCGTCCGCGTCCTGGTGGCGACGGACCTCGCGGGCCGGGGGCTCGACATCGTCGACGTCGGCCATGTGGTCCACGTTGGACCGCCGCACTCGATGGACGACCTCGTCCATCGTTCGGGGCGCACCGGTCGCGGCGTCGCGCGGGCCGGCGTGGTCGCCGCCGTCCTCAGGCCCTCCCAGGTGGACCGCGTCGCCGATCAGGCGCGGGCGTCGGGGATGTCGGTGGAGACGGTCGATGCCTCCCGGCCGGGCGCCGAAGAGACGATCGCGCGGGTGTTCGGCCCCGAGCTCGCGACACCGGCCGTCCGGAAGGCTCCGTCCCCGCCGGCGCGGTCGCGGCGGCCGTCCGAACCCCGGCGGCCCGCGCGGTCGCGCGTCCACCGCCCCAAGCGGAAGAAGCGGTCGTGATGTCCGACGTGCGGCCACCCGACCCGGTGGTGCTCCCGGAGGAGCTCTGGAGGCACCGCGAGGAACGCCACCACGCGTGGGTCGACCATCTGACGGCCGAGCACCTGGAACGCCGGCGCCGCGGGGAGCCGCACCCCGTCGTCGACTTCCTTTTCACCTACTACCGCACGAGCGTCGCCACGGTGCGTCGCTGGCATCCTGGGCCCGGCGTGTTGTTGGAGAACGCGCACCGGTCGGAACGCCGCGAGTGGCGGCACTACCGCCGCGACACGATCGCCGGCCGGGACGGACTCGTCGTGGACGCCGACTCGGTCTGGCGTCGCTGCGGCGACCGGGTCTCCCGCGCCCGTGCGGTGGTCTCGGCCACGGCGGGACGCCGCGGGGCCACGGGGTGCTTCGGCCTGCACGAGTGGGCGATGCTCTATCGTTCCGGCCGCGACGGCGTGCGCCACGGGCAGGTTCCCCTGCGACTGACCCACGAGCGGGTCGACGAGGTCGTCCGAAGCTCGCATCTGCAGTGCACGCACTTCGATGCGTTCCGCTTCTTCACCGACGCCGCAGTTCCTCTCAACCGCGAGCCGCTCACGCGAGACGGGCAGGTCCTCGACGAGCAGCCGGCGTGCCTCCACGCGGGGATGGATGTCTACGCCCACACGGCGGCCCTCGAGGCCGGCGCACCGGGTGAGCTCCTCCTCGACGCCCTGCGAGCCGCGTTCGACGCCCGCGAGGTGGACATGCGCTCGTCGCCCTACGACCTCTCGGCCTGGGGCCTGACGCCGATACCGGTGGAGACCGCCGCGGGCCGCGCCGAGTTCGTCGCCTTCCAGAAGCAGTGGATCGCGCGCACTCAGGGGCTCCGTTCACGGTTCCTGGCCGCGGTCGACCGTGTCGAGCGGATCGGGGCACGTGTCCCCGCCGGCGCACGGTGACCGGTCGTCACACGGGGGTCGCGCCGAACTCCTGCGCGGCCACGCCGGCGACGACACGGCCGAATTCGGCGTAGGCATCCGCCCCCGCGGTCGCGGTCCGGAGCACGAGACCGATCGTCCGACCGGGCACCGGATCCGCGAACCGCGCCACGGCGATTCCGGGATCGCGCGTCTCCGGACCGACCGCGGACTCGGGCACGATCGTCACTCCCAATCCTCCGGCGACGCACCGCACCGCGGTGGTGAGGGACGCGGCGCGGGATTCACCCCGCCCGAGCACCGGCGCGGAGACCCGGCGGCACAATTCGACCGTCTGCTCGCGGAGGCAGTGGCCCTCGTCGAGCATCAGCAGCGGCTGGTCGACGAGAATCTCCAGCGGCAGGCCCTCGCGTCCGGCGAGCTCGTGCGACGCCGGCACGAGCAGGGCGAACGGTTCGGTGTAGAGCGGCGTGGCGGCGACGCCCATCGCGTCGGTGGGGACCGCCATGATCGCGAGGTCGATGACGCCGCTGCGCAGCCCGTCCACCAGCCGGGACGTCTGGTCCTCCACCACCCGCGGCGTGAGGTCCGGGAACCGCTCCCCCAGCGCGGGGAGCAAGCCGGGCAGCAGGTAGGGGGCAACCGTGGGGATCACGCCTATTCGCAACGACCCGAACAGCGGCCCGTCACTGCCCGCAGCCGCATCGGCCACCGCGTCCATCGCGGTCACTGCCGCGCGCACGTACGGCAGCAGGCGGTGCCCCGCGGGCGTGACGAGGACGGACCGCGTACTGCGCTCGACCAGGTGCAGACCCAGTCCGTCCTCGAGCGTCGCCAGAGCCTGGGACAGGGAGGGTTGACTCATGCCGAGCCCCTCGGCGGCGCTGCGGAAGTGCAGGCGCTCCGCCACGGCGAGGAAGACCCGCAGCTGCATGAGGCTCGGAACGAACCGCTGATCAGCCATACCGATCAATGTACGGCCATCGATAACCGGAAGTCGACGATTATTCGACCATTCCTATGAGTGATCTACGTCTCATCAGCTTTACCTCTCACAGGGAGTGGGGCATAGTCGGGCATGGCCGTCCGACTAACGCCAAACCCTCAGGAGGATCACATGGCTCTTCTCACCATCGGCGATCAGTTCCCCGACTTCGAACTCACCGCACTGAAGGGTGGTGACCTCAAGGAGGTCAACGCGCAGCAGCCCGAGGATTACTTCGAGACGATCACCAACCAGTCCTACGAGGGCAAGTGGCGCGTGATCTTCTTCTACCCGAAGGACTTCACCTTCGTCTGCCCCACCGAGATCGCCGCCTTCGGCAAGCTCGACGAGGAGTTCCAGGACCGCGACACCCAGATCCTGGGCGGTTCGATCGACAACGAGTTCGCGCACTTCAACTGGCGCGCGACCAATGACGAGCTGAAGACCGTGCCGTTCCCGCTCCTGTCGGACATCAAGCACGAGCTGATCCGCGCGCTCGGTGTGGAGAACGCCGACGGTGTCGCCGATCGCGCGACCTTCATCGTCGATCCGGACAACGTCATCCAGTTCGTCTCGGTGACCCCGGACGCCGTCGGCCGCAACGTGGACGAGGTCCTGCGTGTGCTGGACGCCCTGCAGTCGTCCGAGGTCTGCGCCTGCAACTGGCAGAAGAACGATCCCACCAAGAACATCAACAAGATGGACATGCTGCAGGAGGGCATCAAGTGAGCATCGAGAACCTGAAGTCCGGACTCCCCGAGTTCGCCAAGGATCTCAAGCTGAACCTCGGCTCGCTGGCGCGGTCCACCGAGCTGAACGAGCAGCAGCTCTGGGGCACGTTCCTCGCGACCGCCGCGGCGACCCGGTCAGCGACCGTCCTGTCGGAAATCGCCGACGAGGCCCGCCAGCACCTGTCGGACGAGGCGTTCGACGCCGCGCTCGGCGCCGCCTCGATCATGGCCATGAACAATGTGGCCTACCGCGCCAAGGAGTTCCTGGGCGACGACTACACCCAGGTCCGCATGGGCCTGCGGATGAACATCATCGCCAACCCCGGCGTGGAGAAGGCCGACTTCGAGCTGTGGTCGATGGCCGTGTCCACCATCAACGGCTGTGAGAACTGCACCGCCGCCCACGATGACGTCATCCGCAAGGAGGGCGTCACCAAGGAGCAGGCGTGGGAGGCCGTGAAGATCGCCGGCACCATCGCCGGTGTCGCACAGGCCGTGGAGATCGACGCCAACATCTGACGCCCACCTCTCCGGTGACCATCGGGCCCCGCTGACGCTCGTCAGCGGGGCCCGATGCGTTTCCGCCGAATGCCTCATGGTCCGCGAGTTGGACCTCGTACTCGCGCCGCTGCGCAACTAGGTTCGGTACGAGCGCCGCGGAACGAACCCGCGGCACCGGATGATGGAGACGGCAATGACTACCGGAGGCACCCCACCGGGGGACGGGTACCCGAACGACCCCTACCGTTCTGGACCGGACCAGAACCAGGACCCCTACGGCGACCGGGGCTACGGCCAGCAGCCCTACCCGGGCCACGGAGGCTACGAGCCGTACCCCGGGCAGGGATACGGACAGCAGGGATACGGACAGCAGGGCTACGGACAGCAGGGATTCGGACAGCAGGGATTCGGCCAGCCGGCCTACGGACAGGAGCCCTACGGCGATCCGGTGTACGGCGGCTACGGCCAGCCGGGGCCGGGCGGAGCCCCGGCCCCGGTCGGCCGGGTATCCCCCACCCGGCGCGGTCGCCGCCGGCTGGCAGATGTTCAAGAACAACCCGGTCCCCTGGCTGCTCATCACACTGGCCAGCGGTGTCGTCAGCGGGATCGTCAGTGCGTTCTCCACGGACGAGTCCGGGGCCGTGATGTTCATCGCCCAGCTTCTCTCGTTCGTGGTGGGCCTGCTGTTCCAGGCGTTCATCATCCGCGGCGCGCTCCTCGAGGTCGACGGCCACAGGCCGTCGTTCGGCGACTTCTTCAAGCTGCACAATTTCGGGTGGTTCGTGGTCGCCGCGATCCTCGTGGGCATCGCCACCTTCGTGGGTGTCTTCCTTCTCATCGTGGGCGCGTTCATCGTCGCGTTCTTCCTCTACTGGACGCAGTACTTCGTCGTCGACCGCAACATGACGGCCACCGACGCCATCGTGTCGAGCTTCCGTGCCGTCAAGTCCGATGCGGGCAACCTGCTCGCCCTGGCGCTGCTCAACGTCCTCATCGTCATCGCGGGCGCCCTGGCGCTGCTGGTCGGCCTACTTGTGGCCATCCCGCTCACCACGCTCGCGTCGGTGTACGCCTACCGGGTGATCACCGGCCCGAGCGAGTTCTCAAGCACCGCGACCGCCGCCGCCTGATCCACCGCTGCCCGATACACCGCCGTCCGACCCACGGCGACGGAGGCGAGGTGCCCCGGAGAGAACGACGCCCCGACGGCCGAGTGGCGGTCGGGGCGTCGTCATTCACGGGGCGGTGTCAGTCACGAGGCGGTGTCAGTCACGGGGCGGTGGCAGTCCGGCGAGGTGGCAGTCCGCGCGGCGTCACCCCCCGGGCGCGGCATCCCCCGGCGACCGCTCGGGGGCGGCGCTTTCCGCGTCCTTCTCGTGGGCCATCGCGCGACGGACCGCCCACACGGTTCCGAGGAGCGCGATCAGCGCCAGTGGCCAGCCCATCCCGATACGCGCGGCACCCAACCAGTTGACCTCGTCGTTGAGGTACAGGACGTACTGCAGGATCGCCCGGATGGCGAACAGCGCGGCCCAGAAGCCCGTCGCCACGGTGTACCACCGGCGGGCGGGCGGGATCCGACGCCAGGCCATCCCCTTGCCGTCGAGGAAACCCCAGATCACCCCGACGAGAGGCCACCGGGCGAGCGCCGACAGCGCGAACGCCGACCCGTACACGGCCTGGGTGATGATGCCGTACAGGAAATACCCCTTGGCGTCTCCTGTCCGCCAGGCGATGAAGACACAGATGGCCACGCCGATGAACCCGGAGATCGCCGGCTGTGGGTTGTCCCGGCGACCCAAGGACCAGGCGAGCATGGCGACCGCGACGCCGAGGGCGCCCCAGATCGCGGCCGTCAGGCCCCAGAACCCGTTGACGGGGACGAACGTGAGGACGGGAATCGAAGAGAAGACGAGCCCGCGGACACCGCCCATCTGCTCGAGCACCGATGCGTCGGGATCCCCGAACGTGGTCTTCCGGCCCCCCGCCGACGACGGTCGGGCGTCAGCGCCGGTGTCAGGCTCCCCCGCCGCCTGCTCAGGCTCTGTCACGCGATTCCTCCACTGTGCTGCACGGCTGCCCGTCGAGCAGCTCGTAGCGGGGGTTGTACATGATCCTGTGACCGTCGCGGACGCCGACCCGGCCCGTCACTCGGATGAACCGACCGGTGTCGATCCCGGGGATCGTTCGCCGCCCGAGCCAGCAGACCTCGATCGCGCCGGTCCCGTCGAACACCTCGGCGGTCATCCCGAGGAAATCCGATCCGCCGCACGAGAGCACGGTCCGGATGCGCCCGGTCAACGTCACGCGGTCTCCTCGAGCGACATCCGCGACGTGGGTGCACCCCGTCCGCTGCACGCGCACGGCGAGGTCCGCCGCGTCGAGGGCCTCGACGGGGTCGGTGAGTCGGGCGGTCAGGTCACGCAAAACCCTGGGGAAAGGCATGGTCAGATCTCCATCGGCCGACCGGATCCGGTCACAGGTCGTCGTCCCCGCGGCGGAGCCGGTCCATCGCGCTTCCGTCCCTGCGGGGCGTCGCGCTGCCCCCGGTCGATGACGCGGCATCTCCGCCCGTCGACGGGACGGCCTGTCCGCGGCCCTGCGGAGCCGTGGCGGCGCCGGCGGACGGTGCGGTCGCCTGCGGTTTCTCCGGCGCCGCCTGCGCCCCCGCCGGTGCCGCCTGGCCGGCCCGCCCCTGCTGGCCGGCCGCCATCTGCTGCTGGTACGCCTGCGCCTGTTGCTGCGCGGCCTGCTGGGACCGCGCCTGGGTGAGCGCCTGCTGGATCTCGTCCGGGATGGTCAGTGGGAGCTGCTCCCGCACGGGCATCGGCCCGTCACCGCGGTTGATGAGGAGGTGCCGGAACACCTCCCGCCCCTCCTCCGCCGCCTGGTCCGCGAGCTCAGGCGTGGCCATGACCCGGACCTCGGCGGTCCACCGGTTGCCGTCGACCCCGATGGCGCGGAAGACCGCCCCGGGCAGCACGGCGACGAGTTCGCGCCCCCAGGGACCGTCAACCACCGAGACATCGGCGCCCTGCTGTTCGAGCTGCTCACGCATCCCCGCCACCATCGTGCGCCACTGTCCTGCCGACTTCGGGGCGGCGAACGCCCGCGGGATGACACGTGAGACCTGGGTGACGACGTGGAACTCGGGCTGGCCGGCCGGGTCGAGGGCCACGTTCAGATCGCGGCCCTGCGGCACTCCGATGACGAGCGACCCCAGGTCGATATGGCCGTAGCCGAGGGCCGTGTAGTACGCGCGCACGTCTGGAACGGACGAGCGGTCGTGCGGCCCCGTCGACGAGGGTGCCTGCGACTCCGCCTCGGTGGACGCGGCGGCGTCGCGGGCCCCGGTCACCGGCTTCTTTCGTCCGAACATGGTGGAAATCCTCTCGGAGTGCGACCCGGCCCCGGACGGGACCGTCGCGGACGACGCTACCCAACGGCGTCGCCGCCGGTCAGGTCAGGCGCGATGGTGGTCTGTCTCCCCGGGTGTGAGGGCGGTGGTGGTCTGTCTCCCCGGGCGTGAGGGCGGCCGGTCAGCTCAGGCGGTGGTGGCCCCCGGTCGAGCCGTGGCCGCCGTCCCCGCGGTCGGTCTCGTCGAGATCATCGACCTCCACGACGTCCCACAACTCGACCCGCTGGACGAGGAGCTGTGCGATCCGGTCACCGCGCGCGATACGGACGGGTTCGGCCGGATCGAGGTTGATGAGGTTCACCTTGATCTCCCCCCGGTATCCCGCGTCGACGGTCCCGGGTGCGTTGACGATGGACAGTCCCGCCCGTGCCGCCAGGCCGGACCGTGGGTGCACGAGGCCCACGTACCCGACGGGCAACGCGATGGCGACTCCCGTCGGCATGAGGACACGGTGTCCGGGTGTCAGGTCGCAGTCCTCCGCGGCGTGGAGATCGATCCCGGCGTCCGCCGCGTGCGCCCGGACAGGCAGCGGGAGTCCACTGTCCAGCCGTCGTATCCGGAGCACCTCGCCGGTACCGCTCACCCCGGCCGATCCGCTCACCATGCCGCCGCCCTCCTGCCGGGCGTCGCCCGGTTGCTCGATAGTCTTGATGTCGTGTCCGACGAAGATCTCCGCCCCCCACCCGATCGCGCGCCGCGCCCCGTCCACTCCGAGACGCTGCGGGTCCCGGTGTGGTGGTGGCTCCTGCTCGCCGCGGTCACCGTCGTGGCGGTCGTCCTGGCCTTCACGGCCGGCGCACGCTGGTGGATGTGGCTACTCGTCATCGTGGTCCCCGCCCTGCTCGCCTGGCTGTTCGTCTCGCTCGGCCGCGAGAGGATCGAGGTCGAATCCGACGGTCAGGGCGGAGGGACACTGTACGCGGGCCGCGCGCGCCTGCCGTTCGACGCGATCGCCCGCAGCGCGGTCGTTCCCGCGACGGCGAAGCAGGCGGCGATGGGACGGCAGCTGGACCCGGAGGCGTTCGTCGTCCACCGCGGGTACATCCCGACCATGGTGATCGTGGTCCTCGACGACCCTCTGGACCCCACGCCGTACTGGCTCATCAGCACGCGCGACCCCGAGGGGCTCGCGGCGGCGCTGCCGGACAACCACTACAGCTGACCGGCGGCGCCGCCGCGCGCGGTGCTCAGCCCGCGCAGTCCATGCAGATGGCCATGCCGTCGCGCTCCTCGGCGAAGCGGCTGCGGTGGTGCACCAGGAAGCACTCGCCGCACGTGAACTCGTTGTCCTGCTCCGGCACAACCCGCACCGTGAGCTCCTCGCCGGACAGGTCGGCACCCGGCAGTTCGTAGGACTCGGCGGTGTCCGTCTCGTCGACGTCGACCTCGCCGGTGGCTCCCTCCGCGCGCCGTGCCTTGAGCTCCTCCAGCGAATCGCCGGTGAGCTCGTCTGCCTCGGTGCGGCGGGGAGCGTCGTAGTCGGTTGCCATGAGTCTCTTTTCTGGGTCTGTGTGGGGGGGTGCCCGATTCGGCGGTGGACCGACCGGCGCACGCATAGTAACGGAATCTCCCGCCTTTTTCATCCAGCGGTCACGTCCGTGTTCCGGGCGGGATCGCCTGCGCCCGACGTTTACAGTGGAGGGCCGGGTCCCATCGGGGACCGCAGCCCGTTCACCTGCAGGAAAGGCCCTCATGGTCGTCCATCTCAGCACCCAGGCGACACCGAGCCCGACCCCCGCGCGGGGGTCGACCCGCCTGCGCTCGCCCTACGTCCTGTTCGTGGTCGTGGTGCTCGTCCTCGGTGCGCTCGTCTGGGCCGCGGCACTGCGCGGAGACGACGCCGCCACCCAGGCCGTCGCCTGCCCGCTCCCGCCGGCGGCCGAGGAGGCGGGCCTCGAGGAGGAGTCCGTGGACGCCCTCGATCAGGTCGCGCCGGCGCTGCTCGCCGACACCCGCATCCGGGTGCTCAACGCGAACGGCCAGAGCGGGCAGGCCGGTGCGGTCGCCGCCGAGCTGGCCGAGCGCGGATTCCAACCGGCGGGCTCGGACGCGATCGGCAACGACCCGGTCTACGGGCAGGCCCTCGAGTGCCACGGTCAGATCCGCTACGGCGAGGCGGGCCGGGCCGCCGCCCGCTCGCTCTCCCTCGCCGCGCCGTGCATGCAGCTGGTGACCGACGGCCGCACCGACGGCACCGTCGACCTGGCGCTCGGCACGACGTTCTCCCGCCTGTCCGATTCCACCGCCGCCGTCGGCGCGCTCGACGAGCTCAAAGTGGGTCGCCAGCCCATCTCCTCCGAGCTCGACGCCGCGCGCGCCGTCAGCTGCTGAGCCGTCCGGTCGCGCCCGCGAGCGCGGAGAGGAACTCCGGCGCCACGCCGGGCGTGGCGCCGGTGGTGGGCACGGCGTCGTCCTCCGACACCGCCACCACCGCCCCGGCCTCGGCCGCGATCAGCGCGCCCGCCGCGTGGTCCCAGTATTTGAGCCCGCGCTCGTAGTAGGCGTCCAGCCGGCCGGTGGCCAACATGCACAGATCCAACGCCGCAGACCCGCACCGGCGGATGTCACGGACCCGCGGGAGCAACTCGGCCACCACGCGGCCCTGCTCCGCCCGGATCCCCGCGTCGTAGGCGAACCCGGTTCCGACCAGGGCGAGCGACAGGTCCGCGCAGTCCGACACGCGCAGCGCCGTCGTGGTGCCGTCCGCCTCCCTCAGGGCCGCGCCCCGGCCCGAGCCCCCGCTCCAGGTCTCCCGCGTGACGATATTGTGGACCGCCCCCGCGACCACGACGCCGTCCACCTCGGCGGCCACCGACACCGCCGTGAACGGGATCCCGTACAGCAGGTTGACCGTCCCGTCGACGGGGTCGACGACCCACCGGACCCGCGGCTCGCGCGCACCGGCGATGTCCCCGTCCGTCGGCACGCCCCCCGGATCGCCCGGGGTCTCGTGCGTGTCGTGCGCGACCTCCCCGCCCTCCTCGCCGAGGACCGTGCCGCCCGGGCGGGCGGCCGCGATCTCCCGCCGCAGGTGCTCCTCCACCGAGGTGTCGATGACGGTCACCGGATCGGTCTCCGACGACTTGGACCGCGAGCCCAGCCCCTGCGAACCCGGCCCCCGCGAGTCGAACTCGGCCAGCATCCGCCGGGCCACGTCACCGCCCGACACCGCCACCCTCTCGGCCAGCTCCCGTAACCCGTCGACGAACTCCGGGCCGGTCCGGCCGGCCTCCTCTGCTGCTCCGCTGGACGTCATGTGCCCCTCCTCGTCGTCGTCGTACCCCTCCGGGGCCCGTACTCGGACCCGCCGGACGGGCGCGGCGGTGAACCCGCCCCGGGGCCCGCCGGACCGATACGCTGGCCCGCGGGCGCCCGACGCCCATCGTGCCCCGACGGCCCGGGCACCTGACAACCGACGCCGTGCCCCGCACGGTCCACCCCACGGGAGCCCCACATGTCCAGCCCCTCGCCCCTCTCCGCCGTCCCGCCGACGGAGACGCCGACCGGACTCGGCGTGGACGTCGGCGGCACCGGCGTCAAGGTGGGGCTCGTCGACCTCGCGCGCGGGGAACTCATCGGCGACCGGCTCGTCCGCCCCACGCCCCAGCCCGCCACCCCCGACGCCGTCGCCGCGCTCATCCGCGAGATGGTCGCCGAATTCGACTGGCGCGGCCCGGTGGGCGTCGCCCTCCCGAGCGTCATCCACGAGGGCGTGGCGCGCATCGCGCACAACATCGACCACTCCTGGATCGGCTGCGACGTCGTCGACCTCTTCGACCGGCACCTACCGGGCCGCACCGTCCTCATGCTCAACGACGCCGACGCCGCCGGCCTCACCGAGGTCCACTACGGCGCCGGTGAGGGCGTCGACGGGCTGGTCATCCTGCTGACGTTCGGCACCGGCATCGGCTCAGCCCTCCTGCTGGACGGCAGGTTGCTACCCAACACCGAGTTCGGCCACCTGATGGTCGAGGACATCGCCGGGCGCGGTTTCGACGAGGCCGAGCACCTGGCCTCCGCCTCCGTCCGCGCCCGCGACGGACTGAGCTTCGAGGAATGGGCCCCGCACGTGTCCAACGTGCTGCGCGCCATCGAGGACCTCCTCTGGCCCCGCGCCTTCGTCCTCGGGGGAGGTGTCAGCGAGGCCGCCGACCAGTGGTTCCCCCTGCTCGAGAACCGCACCCCCGTCCGCGCGGCCGTCCGGCGTGGCGACGCCGGGATCATCGGCGCGGCGCTCTACGCCGCAGGTCACTCGGGGGTGCTCGACCTCGGCCGGGTCCTGCCCGACGTGGGCGTCTGACCCGGGCTAACTCCGCCGGATGCAACCCCCCGGACAGAATCTCGTTACAATGGCGCAGGCCGGGAACACGTACCGGCCGGGGACGGGCCCGGTACCGCAAGGCGGACGGCTCGCATGTCTGCAGACCAGGCGGCATCGATCCCCGATTCCCATCGAGTAACCGGTTGTGAAGGGGCGTTTGTGGCAGCCACGAAGACCACCAATTCGGATTCCGCGGCGAGCGGCGATCCGTCGGCCACCGAGGTCACTGGCGAGGCCCCCGCCAAGAAGACCGCCGCGCGCAAGGCGCCCGCGAAGAAGACGGCGGCCAAGAAGACCGCCGCGCGCAAGGCGCCCGCGAAGAAGACGGCGGCCAAGAAGACCGCCGCCAAGAAGACCGCGGCCAAGAAGACGGCCGCCAAGAAGACCGCCTCCCCCGCGGGCGCCGACGTGGTCGAGGACGACCAGTTGGAGGACGCCGGGGATTCTATCGAGGTCGAGCCCGACACGTCCGAGCTCGAAGACGTCGAGGTGGATGTCGAGAGCGTCGAAGACGAGCAGGCCGACGAGGAGACCAAGGCGGAGCCCAGCGCCAAGGACAAGGCGTCGGGCGACTTCGTCTGGGACGAGGACGAGTCCGAGGCCCTCCGCCAGGCCCGCAAGGACGCCGAGCTCACCGCCTCCGCCGACTCCGTCCGCGCCTATCTCAAGCAGATCGGCAAGGTCGCCCTCCTCAACGCCGAGGAGGAGGTCGAGCTCGCCAAGCGCATCGAGGCCGGCCTATACGCCACCTGGTACATGGCACAGGTCATCGAGCGCGGCGAGAAGCTCACCACCGCGCAGCGCCGCGACTTCAAGTGGATCGAGCGGGACGGTGTGCGCGCCAAGAACCACCTCCTCGAGGCCAACCTCCGCCTCGTCGTGTCGCTGGCCAAGCGCTACACCGGCCGCGGCATGGCGTTCTTGGACCTCATCCAGGAGGGCAACCTCGGCCTCATCCGCGCCGTCGAGAAGTTCGACTACACCAAGGGCTACAAGTTCTCCACGTACGCCACGTGGTGGATCCGTCAGGCCATCACCCGCGCGATGGCCGACCAGGCCCGCACCATCCGCATCCCGGTGCACATGGTCGAGGTCATCAACAAGCTCGGCCGCATCCAGCGCGAGCTGCTCCAGGACCTGGGCCGCGAGCCCACCCCGGAGGAGCTGGCCAAGGAGATGGACATCACCCCGGAGAAGGTGCTGGAGATCCAGCAGTACGCCCGGGAGCCCATCTCGCTGGACCAGACCATCGGCGACGAGGGCGACTCGCAGCTCGGCGACTTCATCGAAGACTCCGAGGCCGTGGTGGCCGTGGACGCCGTGAGCTTCACCCTGCTGCAGGACCAGCTCCGCTCCGTGCTCGACACGCTCTCCGAGCGTGAGGCCGGCGTCGTCCGGTTGCGCTTCGGCCTCACCGACGGTCTGCCGCGCACGCTCGACGAGATCGGCCAGGTCTACGGGGTCACCCGTGAGCGCATCCGTCAGATCGAGTCCAAGACCATGTCCAAGCTGCGGCACCCGTCGCGCTCGCAGGTCCTGCGGGACTACCTGGACTGACTGGACTGACAAGACCGCTGCAGCGGGCCTTCGCCGGACGACCGGCGGGGGCCCGTTCTCGTCTGTGCGGACCGGCTCAGGTGTGCCTTCCGTGTACACCGCCCTCTGCCATCGCGCGTCCTCCGGCGCGGCACCCGACCCCGGAGTAGGGGCGTTCACCAGCTGCGGAGCAGGCTGATCCGTTCCCGGATCTGCTCGGCGGAGGCCATCGGCACGGGCGGGCCACCACACGCGTTGCGCAGCTGGGTGTGGATCGCGCCGTGCGACTTGCCCAGCCGGCCTGAGTACACCGACACGAGGGTGTTGAGCTGGCGTCGCAGGTCCTTGAGTTCGGCGGCGGAGGCCACCCGGTCCGCGGCGGCCCCGGCATGGGCACCGGGCCCGGCCGCGTTCCCGGGAAGCGTCGTGCCTGCCACCGACGGGTCGGAGCCCACGACGGCGACCGCGCCGGGTCCGGAGGAAGACTCCGCGGACGCCCGCTTGATCTGCTCCTTCTCCCGCTGCCGCAGGAGCGCCTTGACGTCGTCGGCTCCCAGCAGTCCGGGCAGGCCGATATAGTCGGCCTCCTCCTCGCTGCCGGCGAAGGTCGCGGTCCCGTAGGAGGACCCTTCGTACACGATCTGGTCGAGTTCCGCGTCGGCGCCGAGGGAGATGTAACCTCGGTCCTCCTCGTCCTCGGTGTTCTCGTCCTGCTGCTGGTTCGCCTGGGCGAGGAGCTGGTCCTCCAGCCCCTCCTCCCGGTGTGGCTTGCCCAGGACGTGGTCGCGCTGGGCCTCCATCTGCGAGGCCAGCTGCAGGAGTACAGGCACGGACGGCAGGAACACCGAGGCGGTCTCCCCCGGCCGGCGGGAGCGCACGAAACGGCCGATGGCCTGGGCGAAGTACAGGGGCGTGGAGGCGCTGGTGGCGTAGACGCCCACGCACAGCCGGGGGACGTCGACGCCCTCGGACACCATCCGCACGGCGACCATCCACTCGTCGGTCGAGTCGGAGAAGGTGCCGATCCGGCTGGAGGCCGTGGGGTCGTCGGACAGGACGAGCGTCGGCGGCGTGCCCGTGATCTCGGTGAGCAGCGCCGCGTAGTCGCGCGCGCGTTCCTGGTCGGTCGCGATCACCAGGCCGCCGGCGTCGGGCACCCCGCCCGCACGGATCTGCCGCAGGCGCGTGTGGGCGGCCTGCAGGACGGCCGGCATCCAGTCGCCGTGGGGGTCCAGCGCGACGCGCCAGGCGCGGGACATCTGGTCGGCGCTCAGGGGCTCGCCGAGGCGGGCCGAGAACTCCTCCCCGGCGTTGCTCCGCCAGCGGGCCTCGCCCGAGTAGGCGAGGAAGACGACCGGCCGGACGACGCCGTCGGCCAGGGCGTCGGCGTAGCCGTACGAGTGGTCGGCCTTGGAGCGCTGGTGCCCCTGCCCGTCGGGTTCGTAGGTGACGAACGGGATCGGGCTGTCGTCGGAACGGAAGGGGGTACCCGTCAGCGACAGGCGCCGCTCGGCGTCCTCGAACGCCTCGCGGATCGCGTCACCCCAGCTCTTCGCGTCGCCGCCGTGGTGGATCTCGTCGAGGATCACCAGTGTCCGCCTCGAGGCGGTGCGTTCGCGGTGTTTGAATGGGTGCGCGGCCACCTGGGCGTACGTCACCACCACCCCGTGGTACTCGGGAGCCAGGGCGCCCGAGGAGTTGGAGTGCTCGGGGTCGAGCGCGATGCCGGATCGCGCGGCTGACGCAGCCCACTGGTACTTGAGGTGCTCGGTGGGGGCGACGACGGTGATGGCGTCGACTGTGCGGTCGGCGAGGAGCTCGGAGGCGACCCGCAGACCGAAGGTCGTCTTACCGGCGCCCGGCGTTGCCACGGCCAGGAAGTCCTTCGGCCGCGCCATGAGGTACTTGCGCAGAGCGGTCCGCTGCCAGGCGCGCAGCGAACCACCCCCGGCGGGGCGGGGGGCGGATTCTGCGGTCGTCTCGTCTGGGCCCGGGACCGCGCCGGGGTCACTCACCAGGCTTCAGAGTCTCGTAGACGCGCTTGCACTCCGGGCACACCGGCGAGCCGGGCTTGGCGGAGCGGGTGACCGGGAAGACCTCACCACACAGGGCGATCACATAGGTGCCCATGACCGCGCTCTCCGCGATCTTGCTCTTGTCCACGTAGTGGAAGAACTTGGGCGCGTCGTCCTGCGTCTCCTCGGTCGTGGTGACCTCGGGGCGCTCGAGTGTCTTGGTCCGGGTGGTGCTCACCCCCTCATGATGCCGCACCCGGGCGTCGCCGCGCCAACGCCGGAGTACCTTGGGCCCCATGGCACCCGACTTCCGCCGTCATCGATCCGGCGAACGGGACGACACCTCGAGCCCCGTGCTCATCACGGGCGCGCGTGAGTCCTACAGGGACGAGCTCGCGGCCCGGAAGAAGCGCTACTTCGTGCTGATGAGCGTGCGGATCCCCGCGCTGCTCCTGGCCGCGGGGTCGCTCGCCCTCTGGAACAACCCGTGGATCGCGTTGGCGATCGTGGCGGGGTCCATCCCGATCCCGTGGATCGCCGTCATCGGGGCCAACGACCGACCGCCCCTGCCCAAAGGGCAGGCCCGGAAGTACACCGCCGGGAGCCTGCCCTCGAACGCCCCCTACGCGTTGCCGTCCAGCCTCACCGGCGCCGCGGGCGGCTCCGGTCCGGATGCCGACACCGGGGGCCGCCGCGCGATCGGCCCGCCGCCGGGTGCGACCGGCCAGGACGGCGGCCCCCACGGCCGGACCGAACGTGGGCCCGATTCGACCCGGACCGACAGCGCCCCCCACGACCGGACCGACCCCGGGCCCGACTCCCCCGGCTCCGGGTCACCCCGCAGCCACCCCACCCCCGACGAGAGCGACTCCGACCAGTGACGAGCCCGCCCCCTACCCTCGCCGATCTCGCGCCCGCGCTCGCGGACGCCTTCCGCCGGCACGACTACACGGTCGAGGGCCTCGAGCGCAGGCTCGGGCCGGAGGCGGTCGCGGCGCTGGGCAGGTCGGACGCCGCGACGGTGCGCCGATACGCGTGCTCGGCAGGTCCGGCCGGGCTGCTGGTGCGCCTGTTCGCGCTGGGTGATCCGCTGCCGACGTCCGCGGTGACGGACGCGCTCCCCGGCGTCGAGCCGCGCGCAGGCGTGGACGCCGGCCTGTGGGAGCCGGCCGACGGCGGTGCGGCACTGCGCGCGGTGGTCGACCTGCGCCCGGTGGACACCGGCCACGGGACGCGGTGGGTGTTCGCGGATCCCGACGGGTCGATGGTGCGGACCGTCACCCGGCCGGACCACGTGCTGGGGGTCGGCCAGGCGACGCTCTCGCTGCTGCGGGTCACGCCCACCTCGCCGACCGGGTCGGTTCTGGACGTGGGCACCGGGTGCGGCATCCAGATGGTCCACGCGTTGGACACCGCCGGATCCGCCACCGGGACCGACATCACCCCGCGGTGCCTCGAACTGGCCGCCGCGACGCTGGCGATCAACGACCTGCGGGCCGAGCTACTGCGGGGCTCGTGGTTCGAGCCGGTGGCGGGCCGTCGATTCGACCGGATCGTCGCCAATCCCCCGTTCGTGGTGGGGCCGCCGGAGACCGGGCATTCGTACCGCGAGTCGGGCCTGGCGCTCGATGGTGCGAGTCGGACGGTGGTGTCCGGCGCCGCCGACCATCTGGCGGACGGCGGGACGGCCGTCATGTTGGCGTCCTGGGTGGAGCGCGAGGACACCGATTGGCGGAGCCGGGTGGCGTCGTGGGTGCCGTCCGAGGGCGTGGACGCCTGGATCCTCCGCCGGGACGTCTCCGAGCCGGGACTGTATGTGTGGACGTGGCTCACGGACGAGGGCATGGATCCGCGGGACGAGTCCACGTGGCGGGCGACGGACCGCTGGCTGGACCACTTCGAGGCCGAGGACGTCGCCGGGGTCGGGTTCGGCTACGTGTATCTCCGCCGCGTCGAGGGACCGTCGTCGGTGTTGTGCGAGGACCTCACCCATCCGTTCGGCGAAGGCCTCGGGGACGAGGCGGAGGCGTATTTCGCGCGCACCGCGTGGCTGCGCGCGGCCGCCGGGCGCCACGGCGGGCAGGACCGCGCACTGGACGCGACCGTGTTCACGGTCTCGCCCGACGTCCACCTGCACGTCTCGGAATCCCTCGCACCGACCGACCCGGAGGGGGCGGGCGCGCCGGGCGCGTCGACCGTGGTGGTGGAGCGCGTGACCGGCGCCCGCTGGCGCCACGAGATCGACCCTCTCACCGCGGCGGTGCTGAAGGGCGCCCGGACAGGCGCGCTTCCGTTGGAGGACCTGGTGGTGCTCGCCGCGGCCGGCGCCGGTGAGGATCCGGACGAGCTGGCCGCACCCGTCCGACGGGTGATCGCGGACCTGTTCGTGCACGGGTTCGTGGTGCCGGTCGGTGTGCCGGGCCTCCTGCCGCCGGGGGCCGTCGCCGCCGCGCCCGGGGGGCCGCGCGGGTGAGGGCGGTCATCTCGCGCGTCACCGAGGCGTCGGTGACCGTCGACGGAGAGCTCGTCGGGTCATTGTCGGCGCCCGGCCTCCTGGTATTGCTGGGGGTCTCGAACGACGACGACGAGGCGGACGTCGCGACGATGGTCCGCAAGATCTCGGAACTCCGGATCCTGCGGGAGGAGCGCAGCGTCGCGGAGGTGGGCGCCCCGGTGTTGGTCGTCAGTCAGTTCACGCTGATGGGCTCGACCGCCAAGGGCAGGCGACCGTCGTGGGCGAGGGCGGCTCCCGGGGACAGGGCCGAGCCCGTGGTCCGGGCGGTGGTGGCCGGTCTGCGTGAGCGGGGACTCGAGGTGTCCACGGGCGTGTTCGGCGCGATGATGCAGGTCCACTCCGTCAACGACGGCCCGTTCACGGTGTTGGTGGAGACGCCGGGCTCGGCCTGAGCCGCCGACGCGGCAGGGTGACGGCCTTTACGGCACGGTCCGTGACCGAAATCATCGGTCGGGGAACATTGCCGGCACCCCCGTCGTTGTAGGTGTACGTGACCGTGACCCGGGCACGCGCCTGATCCGTCCACCAGCAACCGAACGCCGGCCTCGTCACAAGGCCAGGCAGGAGGAGGAGACATGACGTCAGCCATCACCCGATCGGACCGTCGGACGGAGGCGGATCCGGAAGGCCAGAGCCCGAGCGCTGACCTGGTCCGTGTCTACCTCAACGGGATCGGCAAGACGGCTCTGTTGAACGCCGAGGACGAGGTGGAGCTGTCCAAGCGGATCGAGGCCGGTCTCTATGCCAAGCACCTGTTGGAGACCAAGAAGCGTCTCGGCCCGGTGAAGAAGGCGGATCTCAAGACGATCGTCGCCGAGGGCGAGGCCGCCCGCGCCCACCTCCTCGAGGCCAACCTGCGTCTGGTGGTCTCGCTGGCCAAGCGCTACACGGGCCGGGGGATGCCGCTGCTGGATCTCATCCAGGAGGGCAACCTGGGCCTGATCCGTGCGATGGAGAAGTTCGACTACGCCAAGGGCTTCAAGTTCTCGACCTACGCCACGTGGTGGATCCGCCAGGCCATCACGCGCGGCATGGCCGACCAGTCGCGCACGATCCGTCTCCCGGTCCACCTGGTCGAGCAGGTCAACAAGCTCGCGCGCATCAAGCGTGAGCTGCACCAGCAGCTGGGCCGCGAGGCCACACTCGAGGAACTGGCCGAGGAGTCGGGGATCCCCGCTCACAAGATCGAGGAGCTCCTCGACCACTCGCGCGACCCGGTGAGCCTGGACATGCCGGTCGGCGCGGACGAGGAGGCCCCGCTCGGCGATTTCATCGAGGACGCCGAGGCCACCAGCGCCGAGAACACGGTGGTGTCCAACGTCATGCACTCGGACGTGCGCGCCGTGCTGGCCACTCTCGAGGAGCGTGAGCAGCAGGTCATCACCCTGCGGTTCGGGCTCGACGACGGGCAGCCCCGCACCCTCGACCAGATCGGCAAGCGCTTCGGCCTGTCCCGTGAGCGCGTCCGCCAGATCGAGCGTGAGGTCATGGCCAAGCTCCGTGAGGGCCGTCGCGCCGACAAGCTGCGGTCCTACGCGGTCTGATCCTCCCCGACCCCGGTCACACTCCGGCGGCCCCGCCCACGAAGGGCGGGGCCGCCGCTCGTCTGTGCCGGTGCCCGCGTGGTCGTCGCCGCGGCCACCGGGCACCGGGCACCGGGCACCGGCGTCAGCGGAGCCTGCGGGGCCCCTCGTTCCCGCTGAAGCGGGGCGGCGGACCGAGCCGCACAGTGGCGTAGAGCACGGAGAGCCCGTCGGGTGCGGCCAGTCCGGGGTCGATCGCCAGGCGGCGCAGTTCGGGGACGTCCTCCACCAGACATGACACCCGCCCCATGAGTTCCACAAGTGCGTCGCGGTCGACCGGCGCGTCCCCCGCGTAGCCGTCGAGGATCGGCGCCGCCCGCGGTCTGCCGAGGAGCGCCGACGCCTCGGAGGGGGAGATGGGCAGTGTGCTGAACGCCCGGTCGGCGAGCAGGTCGGAGAGCATCCCGGACAGTCCGAACGAGATCAACGAGCCGAAGATCGGGTGGTCCGCGACGCGGATGGTCACCGCGACGCCCTTCGTGGCCATCTTCTGCACGTGCAGCGACCGCGACCCGGTCGTGGACTGGAGCAACGCGAAGGCGTGCCGCACCGCCGCGGAGTCGGCGAGGTCGAGGCGGACCCCCGACTGGTCGCTGCGGGTGCGCCACCGGTCACTCATCGCCTTGACCGCTACCGGGTAGCCCAGCTCGTCGGCCGCCATCACGGCCTGATCGACGTCGGTGACGACGCGGTAGTCGACGATGTCGATCCCGTAGCACTCGAGCAGGGCCCGGACCTGGCCCTGCGTGAGCTCGAACGACTCGGTCCCGGCGTGGAGCTGGGACAGCGAGTCCACGAGCTCGCGGGCCCGAGCGCGGTCGATATCGGAGTATTCGGCGGGCTCCTCGGCCGGCCGGTCGAGCCACTCGGCGTACCGCCGGGCCCGCACGAGCGCCGACACCGCGCGTTCCGGGTAGGGGTAGGACGGGATCGAACCGCGGGCCGCCACGCCCGACTCGTCCGTCACGGTCAACCCCTCGGGCAGGCCCTCGCCGGCGAGGAACGTACTCACCACCGGCTTGGCGCTCTCCGCCGCCGCCGCGCGGATCGCCTCGGCATAAGAGTCCGGATCCGTGGCGACCGGCGGGACGAACACCGTGAGAACCGAGTCGACCTCGTCTCGCGCGAGCGCGTCCGCGATGGCCTCGCGGAACTGTTCGGGCGACGCCCCGGCACCCAGGTCCACGGCGTGGGAGACGGTGAACCCCTGCTGGCGGGCGGAGTCCGCGCCGAGCCTGCCGACGGCCGAGGAGTTGCCCACGATCCCCAGGCGGCCGCCGGTGGGCAGCGGTTGGTAGGCGAGCAGGGTGGCGGTGTCGAACATGTCGGTGATGGAGTCCACCTGGATGAGGCCGGAGTCGCGGAACAGTCCCCCGATCGCGTTCGCGGTAAGCCCCTCCACGCCGGACTCCAGGTCGTCCACGGCCCGCCGCACGACCACGACCGGCTTGTTGCGGGCCACGCGCCGCGCGATCCGCGAGAACTTGCGGGCGTTACCGAAGCTTTCAAGGTAGAGCAGGACCACCTCGGTCGAGGTGTCCGTGTCCCAGTACTGCAGCAGGTCGTTACCGGACACGTCCGCGCGGTTGCCGGCGGAGACGAACGTCGACAGCCCGAGCCCGCGCCGCGCCGCGGCGGCGAGGATCGCGATGCCGAGCGCACCGGACTGGCAGAAGAATCCGGCCCGGCCCGGGCCGGGGACGACCTCGGCCAGCGTGGCGTTGAGCTTGACGTCGGCGGAGGTGTTGATCACACCGAGCGCGTTGGGGCCGACGACGCGCATCCCGTGCGCCCTGGCCTCGCTGACCAGTCGTCGCTCCGAGACGACTCCCGCGCTCCCCACGTCGGAGAACCCGGCGGAGATGACGACGAGCGTCGACACCTCCTTGGACAGGCAGTCGTCGAGGACCTCCGACATCGAGGCGGCGGGCACGGCGACGACGGCGAGGTCGACAGGATCCGGGATGTGCCGGACGCTCGCGTACGCGCGGACCGACTGCACCGAGGTGGCGTCCGAGTTGACGGGGTAGACGGGGCCGGCGAACCCGTTGCCGATGAGGTTGCGCATGACGGTGTGGCCGATCTTGCCCACCTGGTCGGACGCGCCGATCACGGCGACCGATCCCGGGTTCAGCACCCGCGCCAGGCTCCGGGCCTCCGCCGCGGCCTCCCGCGAGTTCCGGACGTTCGTCAGCGCCTCGGTGGGATCGATGGCGAACTCGAGGTGCAGCGTGGAGCCGTCGAAGGACCGTGAGATCTCGTACCCGGCTCGGCGGAACACCTGGATCATCGACCGGTTCTCGGAGAGGACCTCAGCCTCGAAGTGGTCGATCCCGCACTCGGCCGCCGCGCCGGCCAGGTGCTCGAGGAAGATCGAGCCCAGCCCCCGGCCCTGGTGCTGATCGGAGATCGTGAAGGCGACCTCCGCGAACGTGGAGTCCGGCAGCCGTTCGTAGATCGCCATCCCGATGATCTCCGCGCCCAACTCGGCGACGAACGCCATCCGGTCGCGGTAGTCGACGTGGGTCATCCGCCGTAGTTCCCGATCGCTCAGGACGTCCCGGGATCCGAAATAGCGCAGGTAACGGGTGCGTTCGGACAGGCTGGTGTGGAAGCGGGCGATCTTCTCGGCGTCGTTGGGCAGGATCGGGCGGATCCGCACCGCCCGGCCGTCCGAGCCGAGGACGTCCGCGGCCCACTCGTGCGGGTAGCCCTCGGGGTACTCGTCGACCGAGGTGTCGGTCGAGGCGTGCTCGGGCGGATCGACCGCGGGGGGCGGATCGCCCGGACGCCCGCCGGGTTCCGGGGTCTCGGTTGCGGTGGGGCCGGTCGCGGGGTCGCCGGGGTGCGCCATGGGGTCCTCCAATGCGAGGTCGTGCCGGACGGGGCTCGAGAAGCGGTCAGTCCCGGGGGTCGTCGGGATCGAGCCCCAGCAGGGGGTAGACCGTGCGACGGGTGTCGAGGATCGACTGGTCCAGCCGGGCCAGCGAGCGGTCCATCTCGACCCCGCGGTCGGCGCCCGCCGGCTCCCACGGTGCGAACGTCGGCATCTCGCCGTCGCCCATCACCTTCGGGACCCGATCGGGAACGGTGAGCCGACCGGCGGCGGACCGCCACCCCTCCGGGATCGCCGTGCCCGGGTCGACCGGCGCCCCGAGAACCGCCGCGATGAGGTGGGTCCACGAGCGCGGGACCACCCGCACCAGCTCGTAGCCACCGCCGCCGACCGCGATGAGGCGCCCCTCGCAGAGCTCGTCGGCCAGGGCGATGACGTCAAGGTATGAACGCCGGTGTCCGTCGACGGTCAACGACAGATCGGCGAGGGGGTCCTCGCGGTGCGAGTCGCACCCCGCCTGCAGGACGATGATCTGCGGTTCGAACGCGCGCAGGACGCCCGGGACCACGGCGTGGAAACCGCGGAGCCAGAGGTCGTCGGTGACCGCGGGCAGGAACGCGAGGTTGACGGCCGTGCCCTCCGCGCGGCCCACGCCGGCCTCGGACGCCCAGCCCGTCGACGGCCAGAGGGTCGCGGGGTGCTGGTGCAGTGAGACCGTGAGGACGCGGGGATCCTCGTAGAACGCGGTCTGGACGCCGTCGCCGTGGTGGACGTCGAGGTCGACGTAGGCGATGCGGTCGAAACCGTTGTCCAGCAGCCAGCTGATCGCCACGGCCGCGTCGTTGTACACGCAGAATCCGGCGGCGGCCGCGGGCATCGCGTGATGCATCCCGCCGGCGACGGAGACCGCGCGCGTCGCGGCCCCGCTGGCCACCGCGCGGGCGGCCGTCAGCGTGCCGCCGGCGACCGCCGCGCTGGCCTCGTGCATCGCCGGGAACGTCGGGTTGTCGGCCGTGCCCAGACCGTGGCTCATCCCGACGTGCTCCCCCGGCGACAGGTCGCCGGCCGCCTTCACGGCGTCGATGTAGCGCGAGGTGTGCACCCGCAGCAGCTCGTCGTCACCGGCCGTGCCGGGATCGAGCAACTCCACCCCCTGCAGCACGCCGAGTTCGGTGGCCAGCGACATGGTCAGGTCGAGGCGCCTCGGACTCATGGGGTGATCGGCGGAGTGTCGGTACTCGAGCAGCGACGGGCTCCACACCACCTTCGCCTCGACGCCGTCCGCGATCCCGGCCATGGCCACCGCCCTCTCGTCGGACCGGGTCTCTCCCGGCCCGCGCACCCCGCCAGATCCGTGGGGTACATCACCTCAACAATCTACGCGGCGACGACGGGGGCGGCCGATGAACGTCGGCTCCCCACCCCGGTCGGTGGCCCGACGGTAGTCTCGGTGTGAGAACCCGGTCGGTGTCGTCACCCACCGGGATGTCGATTCGAATCCAGACGTGGAGGACTGCAGCGTGAAGGACCTGGTGGACACCACCGAGATGTACCTCCGCACCATCTACGAACTCGAGGAGGAGGGCGTGATCCCGCTGCGGGCGCGGATCGCGGAGCGCCTCGAGCAGAGCGGCCCGACCGTGAGCCAGACGGTGGCCCGGATGGAGCGCGACGGGCTGGTGCTCGTCGCACCCGACCGGCACCTCCAGCTCACCGCCACCGGGCGCGAGCTCGCGGTGGACGTGATGCGCAAGCACCGCCTGGCCGAGCGGCTCCTGGTGGACGTGATCGGGCTCGAGCTCGAGAAGGTCCACGCCGAGGCGTGCCGGTGGGAGCACGTGATGAGCGACGACGTCGAACGGCGTCTCATCGAGGTGCTCGACGACCCCCGGACGTCGCCCTACGGCAATCCGATCCCCGGTCTGGACCGCATCGGCTACGCCGAGTCGACGCTCGACCACGGCGACCACGTCCGGCTATCCGCGCTGCCCACCGACACACCGCACACCGTGCGCATCCGGGCGATCGGCGAGAACGTGCAGATCGACACGGACCTGATCTCCGAGTTCCGCGCCGCCGGCGTGGAGCCGCTCAAGACCGTCACCGCGACCCGCCGCGGGCACCTCGTCGAACTCGACTCGGGGGACGGCCGCACCGTCGAACTCGACGGCGACCACGCCCACGCCATCCAGGTCGAGATCCTGTCGTGAAACTCCTCGTCACCGGCGGGGCCGGGTACGTCGGCGGAGTGTGCGCCACCGTCCTCATCGAGCGCGGGCACGAGGTGGTGATCCTCGACGACCTGTCCACCGGTAACCGGGACGGCGTCCCCGAGGGGGCGACCTTCCTCGAGGGTGACGTCGCCGCCCGCGCGGGCGAGGTCCTCGACCCGTCCTTCGACGGCGTGCTGCACTTCGCCGCGCGCTCGCTCGTCGGCGAGTCCGTCGAGAAGCCCGAGGAGTACTGGCAGGGCAACGTGGTCACGTCGCTGGCCCTGTTGGACGCCATGCGGGCGGCCGGTGTCGGGAACCTCGTGTTCTCCTCCACCGCGGCCACCTACGGCGAGCCCGAGCAGGTGCCCATCACCGAGGACATGCCCACCCGGCCGACCAACACCTACGGGGCGACCAAGCTGGCGATCGACCACGCCATCACCTCGTACGCGGTCGCGCACGGACTCGCCGCGACCAGCCTGCGCTACTTCAACGTCGCCGGCGCCTACCACGGCGCGGGTGAGAACCGGGTCGTGGAGACCCACCTCATCCCGCTGGTGCTCCAGGTCGCCCTGGGTCACCGGGACCACATCAAGGTCTTCGGCGACGACTGGCCCACCCCCGACGGCACCTGCATCCGCGACTACATCCACGTCGCGGACCTCGCGGACGCCCACCTGCTGGCCCTGGAGTCCAACGCCCCGGGGGTCCACCGTGTGCTCAATCTCGGCAGCGGCGAGGGATTCTCCGTCCGCGAGGTGATCGACGTGTGCCGCGAGGTCACCGGGCACCCGATCCCGGACGTCGTCGCCCCCCGGCGCGCCGGCGACCCCGCGGTCCTCGTGGCCTCGAGCGCCCGGGCGATCGCCGAGCTCGGTTGGAACCCCACCCGGACGGACCTGCGCACGGTGGTCGAGGACGCCTGGGCGTTCACCGGGGCGCTCGGCGACCGCGCCCACTCGGCCCCCCGCTGACGGGCGGCCTCCCGCCGCGGACACGGCTCACGCGGTCGCCGCCACCCTCCTGAGCCGCTCGGGCGCCATCCCGTGGTGCAGCCCCTGGAGCAGCAGCCGGGCCAGGTTGTTCCCCGGGTCGGCGTCGACGGCGGCCGACAGCGCCGACCACGCGTGCACCCCGCTGCCCGCGAAGTACGACGCCGCACCCAACAGCAACAGCGCCACCGAGCGTTCGCGCGCGGGCCGACGACGCGCGACCGCCCACCACACGAGCCGCCGACCGTCGCGATCGCCCAGCCCCCGCTGCGCGAGACGTCGGTAGATCTCGTCACGAACGGCGATCACCAGCAGGTCCCGCCCGATGGCGGCGAGCTCGTCGTCGTCGACCTCCTCCCCCACTCCCAGCCGACGCGCGGCGTCGTCATGGCGCTCCACCGCCGCCGCGACCGCGCGCGCCCGCTCCGCGCGCCGGTCGCGTCCCCCTGCGGACCCGCCACCCGGGTCGGCCGCGTCCACCTCTCCCGCACCGCCCACGACGGCGTCATCCGGGCGGTCCTCGTCGCACGCGTCGGGGTCGCGGACGAGGTACAGCCGGTCGATCTCGTCCCTCGAGCCGGCCCGGACGCGGCCGTCGTACGCGTGTACCGCGGCGATCTGCGTCGTGTCCGGGTCGATCTGCACACCCCGGGTCATCCCGAACAGATCCACCCACGGCTCCCCCTCGGCGAACTCACCGACCCCGTAGGCCGCCTCCACCCCGGTGCCCGCCTCGCCCAGCCAGTATTCGAACGCCGACGCGGCGTCCTCCGCACGCAGCCCCGCCAGATACCCGTCCGCACAGTTCTCGTGGACCACCACCAGGTGCACCGAGTCGATGCCCTCCCGCGCGCAGAACCGCGCGAGTCCCCGCGCCGGGCCGGGGTCGATCGCCGGACGGGCACGACCGATCGCGGCGTCGCCGGGGTCGCCCGCGTCACCGGGGAGGCCGTCCAGCGGGTCCTCGACTAACGGATCGTCGAGGTCGGCGAGGTCGTCGGGGTCGTCTGGGTCGTCGAGGAGGTCGTCGGCCCCGGGGAATCCACGGCCGTCGTCCAGCAGCCGGTCGACGTCCATCCGCACCACCGGCCCCTGTCCACCGTCCGCGGTGCGACCGCACAGGATCACCACCGACCCCGGCCCCGGCGGGAAGCCGAGCATCGCCGGTATCGAGGCGATCAGCTCCTCCGGCGAGGTGATCACCACCGTCGCCCGCCCGTCCGTGCCGCCCTCGTCCTTCAACTCGCCCGTCGTCATCGCTCGCCGCCCGTTCGTCTCGCGCGTCCACGCCCCGTCGTGGCGTGGTCCGCGGGTGTCGTGCACCGGACCCACCATCGGCCACCCCGGCGGCCGCTCCCCGCCCCGGGACGCCGGACCGACCGCCGCCTGTGGAGGGAGACGGGGCCTGTGGGGATCGCGCGGGAATCATCTCGCGGGTGGTGACGTTGTGACAGTGGTGAACCCCCCGTCCCGGATGGACGACCGGGCGAGCCCCGCCACCGACGGACGGGGTGTGGTGACGAGAGGAGTCGACATGGCCAGGCACAGCGATCTGTACCGACTGATCGAACCCGTTCCCGACCTGCGTTCCGAGGACGGCCGCGGGCCGGTCCTCGTGCACGGACTGGAGGGCTTCTCCGATGCCGGACTGGCGATCCAGGGCGTGTCCGAGCATCTCCGCGAGAGCCTGGACTCCCAGCTCATCGTCGAGTTCGACGTCGACGAGCTCGTGGACTACCGCTCGCGCCGCCCGCATCTCAAGTACTCGTTCGACCGCTTCGCGGACTACAACGAGCCGACCATCCAGATGCACGCGGTCAAGGCCTCCGACGGAACGTCCTTCCTGCTCCTGTCCGGGCTCGAGCCGGATCTCAAGTGGGACGGCTTCACCGAGTCCGTGATCGACCTCGCCGGGTCCTTCGGGGTCCGGATGTCGATCGGGCTGGGAGCGATGCCCCTCGGCGTCCCCCACACCCGGCCCACCAACTCGAGCGCCCACGCCAGCGATGTGGACCTCATCAAGGGGTTCTCCGCCTGGCCCGGCGAGTTCTCGGTGCCCGGCAACGTGACCTCCCTGCTCGAGCTGCGGATGGCCGAACACGGGATTCCCTCCGCGGGCTTCACCGTGCACGTGCCGCAGTACCTGTCGCAGACGGCCTACCCGGCAGCCGTGCTGCACCTGGTCGGCAGCATCGCCGAGATCGCCGACCTCGAGCTGCCCACCGCCGAGCTGGAGAAGGCCGCCGAGGAGTTCACCGCCCAGGTCAACGCGCAGATCGCGCAGAGCCCCGAGATCCTCACCGCCGTGGAGCTCATGGAGAAGCAGTACGACGAGTTCATGGAGACGCGCCTCGGTTCCGACTCCCTCAACCCGGGCGGCAAGCCACTGCCGTCGGGCGACGAGATCGGAGCGGAGTTCGAGCGGTTCCTCGCCCAGCAGACGGGCGACGGCGGGCAGGGCGACGACCCGCAACGCGACGGGTGACGCCCGCCGGCGACTAGGCTCGGCCGGGTGCAGCTGCCCCAACTCCTCACCGATCTCGACGACGTCCCCGCCGACCTCCACGAGGAGGCGGTGTTCGACGCGTTCGTGGCCTGGGCCGCGGACCGGGGTCTGACGCTGTACCCGGCCCAGGAGGAGGCCGTACTCGAGATGGCCGCCGGGAGCCACGTCGTGCTCGCCACCCCCACCGGGTCAGGCAAGTCCCTGGTCGCCCTCGGCGCCCACTTCGCCGCGATGGCCCGCGGTCAGCGCAGTTACTACACCGCGCCTATCAAGGCGCTCGTGAGCGAGAAGTTCTTCGCGCTGTGCGAGGTGTTCGGGGCCGAGAACGTCGGCATGCTCACCGGCGACGCCGCCGTCAACGCCGACGCCCCCATCGTCTGCGCGACGGCCGAGATCGTCGCCAACATCGCGCTGCGCGAAGGGGCGGGCGCCGAGATCGGGCAGGTGGTGATGGACGAGTTCCACTACTACTCGGAGCCCGACCGGGGCTGGGCGTGGCAGGTCCCGCTCATCGAGCTGCCCGACACCCAGTTCCTGCTCATGTCCGCCACGCTCGGCGACGTGGACTGGCTGCAGGAGGACCTGCACCGGCGCACCGGTCGGCAGTGCGTCTACATCGGCGGCACCGAGCGCCCGGTGCCGCTCTCGTTCGAGTACGCGCTGTCCGGCGTCCACGAGTCGGTCGAGCTGCTGCTGCGCGACGGCAAAGCCCCCGTCTACATCGTCCACTTCACCCAGGCCGCCGCGCTCGAACAGGCCCAGGCCCTGACCTCGCTCGCCGTGGCCGACAAGGATCGGAAAGCCGCCATCGCCACCGAGATCGGCGGCTTCCGCTTCACCACGAACTTCGGTAGGACGCTCCGCAAGCTCCTCCTCCACGGCATCGGCGTCCACCACGCCGGGATGCTGCCCAAGTACCGCCGGCTCGTCGAGAGGCTGGCCCAGGACGGCCTGCTCACCGTCATCTGCGGCACCGACACCCTCGGCGTGGGCATCAACGTCCCCATCCGCACCGTCCTGTTCACCGGCCTCACCAAGTTCGACGGCCGCCGACAGCGCGTGCTCAAGGCGCGCGAGTTCCACCAGATCGCTGGCCGTGCGGGCCGCGCAGGCTTCGACACCGAGGGATTCGTCGTGGTGCTCGCCCCCGAGCACGAGATCGAGAACGCCAAGGCCGCCGCGAAGGCCGCCGCGAGCCCCAAGAAGAAGGCCAAGGCCGCCAAGAAGAAGCCCCCGGAGGGCTTCGTCAACTGGTCGCGCTCCACCTTCGACAAGCTCGTCGGCGCCCAGCCCGAGCAGCTCACGAGCCGCTTCGAGGTGAGCAACTCGATGCTGCTCAACATCATCTCCCGACCCGGCAGCTGCTACACCCACATGCGGCACCTCCTGCTGTCCTCGCACGAGACCCGCGCGCGGGTGCGCCACCACGTCCTGCGCGCGATCGAGCTGTTCCGGGGGCTGGAGGCCGCCGGGATCGTCGAACGACTGGCCGAGCCCGACGACGACGGGCGCCACGTACGGCTGACCGTGGATCTCCAACGGGACTTCGCCCTGAACCAACCGCTGGCCCCGTTCGCGATCGCCGCGATGGAGGTCCTCGACCCCGACTCCCCGACCCCCGAGCTGGACCTGGTCTCCGTCATCGAGGCGGTGCTCGACGACCCGCGCCCGATCCTCTACGCACAGCAGCGCGAGGCCCGCGGCGAGGCGATCGCCGCCCTCAAGGCCGACGGCGTGGAGTACTCCGAACGGATGGAGCTGGTCGAGGACATCTCCTG
The DNA here is from genome assembly GCF_001570845.1 of Dietzia papillomatosis NBRC 105045. NCBI lineage: Bacteria > Bacillati > Actinomycetota > Actinomycetes > Mycobacteriales > Dietziaceae > Dietzia > Dietzia papillomatosis. The sequence continues at coordinate 45,231 of NZ_BCSL01000013.1, forward strand.
GCCCAAGCCCCTGTCCGACCTCCTCGCCGACGCGTACGACGCCTACCGCGCAGGGCACCCGTGGGTGTCGGGGATCGAGCCGTCCCCCAAGTCGGTCATCCGCGAGATGGTCGAGCGCGGGATGACCTTCTCGGACCTCGTCTCGGCCTACGGCCTCGGCCGGTCCGAGGGCGCCGTCCTGCGCTACCTCACCGACGCCTACCGCGCGCTGCGTCAGACCGTCCCCGCCGACCGCCGTTCCGAGGAGTTCGACGACCTCGTGGAGTGGCTGGGCGAACTGGTCCGGCAGGTCGACTCCAGCCTGCTCGACGAGTGGGAGCTGCTCACCGATCCCGACGTATCCGCTGAGCAGGTCGCCGAACTGGCCTTCGGCGAGAGCGCGGGCGCGGCCCGCCCGGTGACGGCGAACCGGCGTGCGTTCCGGGTGATGGTGCGCAACGCGATGTTCCGCCGCGTCGAACTGCTCGCCCGCGACGACATCGAACGGCTCGCCGAGCTGGACACCGACGTGCCCGAGCACCCCGACTGGGACTCGGAGATCGACGCCTACTGGGACGAATACGACGAGATCGGGACCGGGCCCGCCGCGCGGGGCCCGGCGCTGTTCACCGTGAGCGAGTCGGGCCCCGCGGTGTCTCCGGGGACGTGGCGGGTGCGCCAGGTGCTCGACGACCCCGAGGGCGACCACGGCTGGGCGATCGAGGGGGTGGTGGATCTCGCCGCCAGTGACGAGGCCGGGGAGGTCCGCTTCGCCTCGCTCGCACTCCACGGGTGAGTCGTCGCCGACCGGGGGGCCGCCCACCGGGCCGGGGACCGTACGATGTCCGACGAACCCCACCCGATGACTGGAGGCCTGCCGTGACCCCCCGCGTTCTCTACAAGCGACTCGCTCTGGCGGAGGTGGTCACCTGGACTCTCCTGATTCTGGGGATGATCGGCAAATACGGCTTCGGGCAGGACTGGGCCACCTCGGTGGGTGGCGGCATCCACGGATTCGTGTTCCTGTGCTACGTCGTGGCGACCCTGGCGGTGTGGACGGACAAGCGCTGGTCCGCCGGCACCGGGATCCTCGGTCTGGCCTCGGCGGTGATCCCGTACGCCACGGTCCCGTTCGAGCGGTCGGTCGAGCGACGTGGCCTGCTCGAGGGCCCGTGGCGGCTCGGCCCGGGCGGCGACCGGCCCGACGGCCCGGCGGACCGGGTCCTCGCCTTCGCACTGCGCTCGCCCGTCGTGGCGCTGGTGGTCACCCTGATCGTGGTGGCGATCGTGTTCTCGCTACTGGTCACCGCCGGCCCGCCCACCGAGTGGTTCTCGTGAGTCAGACCCGAGAGCCGGGCCGCCGCGAGCTCAACAAGGCCGACAAACAGCGGCGCATCCACGCCGCCGCCCTCGAACTGTTCTCCCGGCACGGGTACTCGACCGTCACCACCCAGCAGGTGGCCGACCGCGCCGAGGTCGGAACGGGGACGCTCTTCCGCTACGCCCAGTCCAAGGGCGAACTCCTGTGCATGGTCGCCAACGAGGAGTTCCGCGCGATGGTCGAGACCGTTCCCGAGACCGGGGACGCGGTCGAGGACCTGGTCGTCCTGTGCGAGCCCCTGCTGGTGGCGCTCGACAGGCAGCCCGAGAACATCGCCGCCTATCACCGCGAGACGTTGTTCGGAGAGGCCGGCCCCCACCGGGCCGAAGCGCAACGCATCCTCGGCGAGCTGCGGGAGCTCATCGCCGCCGTACTCGCGGGGTACGCGGGCGGCGCGGTGACGCCCGCGGACATGGCCGGCGCCGCCCAGACCGTGTTCGACGTCCTCTACATGACCATCGTGCGGTGCGGCGTCGAGCGCTCCTCCGCCAGCGAGGGACGCAGGGAACTCGAGGTGCACGTCCGGCGGGTCCTCTACGGCGTACTGACCGACCGCCCCGAGGGCGGCACCACGTCGGACCCCGGCGACGGCGTCGGCTCGACGGTCTGACGGCGCCGTGAGCGGACCCCGGTGGCGCGTGTCACTATGCGGCGGGCGAGACTGACCTCATGACCGAGGTTGACCAGACCACCGCCCGCCCCGTCAAGGACGCCTCCACCGTGATGGTGATCCGCGACTCCGATGCCGGCCCGGAGGTGTTCGTCGCGCGCCGCGTCAAGGGCATGGCCTTCGCCGGCGGGATGACCGTGTTCCCCGGGGGTGGCGTCGACGCCGCCGACGACGACCCTGACCTCGCCTGGACCGGCCCCTCCCCCGCGTGGTGGGCCGAGCGCCTCGGCTGCGACGAACCGCGCGCACGGCGGCTGGTCTGCGCCGCGGCCCGCGAGACCTTCGAGGAGTGCGGCGTCCTCCTCGCCGACCACCGGGACGGCGCGCCCGTCTCCGACGCGGGGCGGTACCACGCGGCGCGCACCGAGCTCGAGGCCCACGAGCTGTCGTTCAGTGCCTTTCTGGCCCGCGAGGAGCTGTCCCTCGCCGCGGATCGCCTGCGCCCGTTCGACCACTGGATCACCCCGTCGGTCGAGCCCCGCCGGTACGACACCCGGTTCTTCCTCGCCGCGTTGCCCGTGGGTCAGGAACCCGACGACCAGACCACCGAGGTCGACCTCACCATGTGGGCGCGCCCGGTCGACCTGCTCGCCGACTTCCGCGCGGGGCGCTCCATGCTCCTCCCGCCCACCTGGACCCAGCTCCGTCACCTGTCGGAGTTCCCGGACGTCGCCGCCGCCCTGGCGGCGGAACGCACGATCTCACCGATCGAGCCGGAGATCATCGAGCACCGCGGCGGCATCCGGGTGGGCTTCGACGGTTCCGACGAGTACTGGGCGGACCACCAGGCGGGGCACGCGCGCGAGAACGCCTGACCGGGCGCCGACGATCCCTGGCCCCTGTGGGTCGGACACCGCCCGAACCGCTGACGGGCGCGGTGACTCGATGGTTGACTGCCAAGCATGCCGGCATTCGAGTTCGACGTGGACGCGTCGATCGCCGCCGGGTGGGACCGGTTCGCCTCCCGCCTGGCGGATCTCCTGCGTGACCTGATCCCCGGTGCCACCTTCGACCTGGCGGTGCCCGTCTTCGGCGCGCCGTCGCCCCTCACGCCGTTCATCCGCTTCACCGCGGTGGGACAGCGGCGACTCGAGGCCGAGGTCTCCGGGGGTGGATCGGACGACGCCCCCGCCCCGCTGCGACCCGCGCAACTCGCGCAACTGGCCGCGCTCGGCTGGCGGGCCGCGGACGCCGAGGCGACGGCGATGCCGACACCCGGGCCCCAGGTCGCCCTGCCCACGGACCGGGCCACCGAACTCACCCACCTCGTCGCCGGCACGCTCGAGCAGGTCTTCGGAATCCGACATCCGGTCTTCCTCCACGACGTGGCCGACGTCGACGACCCGGACGCCCGGGCTGCGGCGTCCGGCCCGGATCCCGCGGACGCGAGCGCGGCACGCCCCGGCGGCCCCACGGAACCACACGGGAGCGGCGACGAGGACGACTTCCGCCCGCAACCCATCACCGACCCCGACCAGGCGACCAGGGCGGTGGGCGCGGCGCTCGCCGCGGTCTACCGCAGGCGCATGCACCCCGACGAGCACGACGTGTTCACCGTTCCCGCAGGCTGTGTCCTGCTCTTCGTGCGCGCACACCGCTCCCTCCCCCTCATCGTGTTCCGCAGCCCGCTGGTGACCGGGGTGCAGGACGCGGCGGCGGCCGAGACCGAGGTCGCGATCCTCAACCGCGACTCACTGTGGTGCCGGTACGTGTTCGACGGCTCGACCATCACGGCCGAGTCGGAGTTCGTCGACAGGGTGTTCGTCCCCGTCAACTTCAAGATCCACCTCGCCGAGATCACCGCCGAACTCGACGACGTCTACCCCGATCTCGCGCGACGAGTCGCCGGCGGGAACTCCCGCGACCTGCGCGCCTCCGACGATCCCGGCACCGGTGAGACGTAGGATCGGCACCGCCGGGAAGGGCCCGGCGCCCGATCCCGCCACAGGAGTGCCCATGCGTCGCGCCGCCCTCGTCGCCGTGGTCACCGCAGCGACCATGCTCACCAGTTCCTGTTCGCTCGTCGGAGGCGACGAACGACGCGGAGTACCCGCCCCAGCCGCCGCACCGAGCGGGCCGCTGCCCACTTCCCAGCAGTTCGACCGGCCGTTCCCGGTGTCCGCCGAGAACTGGGACGCCACCGTCACGGTGTCGAACCTGCGGTTCGTGCAGTCCTACTCGTACCCGGACCCCGTCCTCGTGGTGGACGTGCGCGCGGTCCAGTCCGCCGGCCAACCGGAGATCGGCCCCGAGGACCTCACCGCCTATGACCCGTCGGGCCGGCCGTTCGAGCGGATCACCGACCCCTCCGGGACAGTGCCCGACCCGCTCGTCCCGTCGGTGATGACGACCCCCGGGCAGGAGATCAACGGCATGGTGGCGTGGACCGTGCCCCGTGGAGCCAGGGTCGGCCGCATCGACCTGACGAGCCCGTCCACGATCGGATCGATCACGGTGACGCGACAGCCCGTCGATCCGACGCCGTCCTAGGCACCCGCCGGGCCCGCTCCCGCCGGATCCGCCGCGACGTACGTCCACCGCCCTCCCCTGCGCTCGAACAGGGAACGCTCACGCATCACCCCCCGGTCGCCGGGCTCGACGTACCTCGCCTCGAACTCGACCACCCCGTCGTCGTCACCCTCGCCCCCGGCGACCACCTCCAGGACGGTGAGCCCGGTCCACTCCACACCCGACGCCTCCACGACCGGCGGACGCGTCCGCGGATGCCACGTGCGCCAGAGGTGGTCCGTCCGTCCGAGCGCGAACGCCGTATAGCGCGAGCGCATCAGCTCCTCCGCCGTCCGCGCGGGCACCCCGTCCTCCACGAGCGGGCCGCAACACGCCCCGAGATCGATCCCACTGCCACACGGGCACGCACTCATCCGTCTGCTCCGTTCCCCGATGATCCGCCCAGGTTACCGACGCACGAGGCCACCCCTGCCGACCCCCGCGACGCGGACCCCGCTGCCCCCGCCGGACTATCGTGAACGGTGACATGTCTGGACTAGCCTCCCTCCGTTCCCTCGCGCGGCGCCGCGCCGACCCGGACCTCGCCGCCCTGCGGGTACGGTCCTGCCGCGACCTGTGCAACTGGAACCGCACGCCCGTCGAGCGCCGCGGCGAGCCCCTGTTCGCGTGCCGGGGCTGCGGCTCCCAGTGGGTCCCCAGCGAGCAGTGGACGCCGCGCGAGGCCGACGGCGCCATCCCACCGGCCGTCCTCGAGCTGCTCCGCTCGGACGACTGACTTCACGACCCGGCCGCCGCACGCCGCTATAAGGTCAGACCATGACCGACACCCCCTCACTCGCCCCCTCCACCGCCGCCTCCGACACCATTGACGCCACCCTGCGCCGATCGGCGTCCCGGTTCCCCGACCGCGTCGCCCTGACCTTCGCGGATCGTCGCTGGACCTACGCCGCCCTCGACGCCGCCGTCGACCGCGTCGCCACCCTGCTCGCCGGGCACGGTCTCGAGGACGGCGCCCGCATCGCGGCATACGGCGTCAACTCGGACGCCTACCTCATCGCCTTCCTCGCGACCTCGCGGGCGGGTTACATCCACGTACCCGTGAACTACGCCCTCACGGGGGGTGAGCTCGAGTACCTGCTCACCGACTCGGGGGCCTCGCTCGTCCTGGTCGACCCCGCCCAGGCGCCCACTCTCGATGCGGTCCTCGACAGCCTGCCCGCCCTGACACCCCTCGCGCTGCAGCCCGCCGCCGGCGAGGCACCTGACGGCACCGTGTTGGGTACCGCACTCGAGACCGGCGACGTCACGCCCGTCGACTCGCTCGCCTCCGGCGACGACCTCGCCCAGCTGCTGTACACCTCGGGTACCACCTCGCGGCCCAAGGGCGCGATGATGACCCACTCCGCGCTGGTCCACGAGTACCTCAGCTGCATCTTGTCCCTTGATCTGACCGCCGACGATGAGCCGCTCGTGACCATGCCGCTCTACCACTCCGCGGCGATGCACGTGTTCGCGATGCCGTATCTGTCACTGGGCGCGACCGTGCACCTGATGGCCGCCCCTGACGTCCCCGAGATCCTGCGCCGCATCGAAGAGGACGGGATCGGCTCCCTGTTCCTCGCACCCACCGTCTGGGTCCCCCTCGCGTCCCACCCGGACCTCGAGCGTCGCGACCTGTCGAGCCTCCGCAAGGCCCAGTACGGCGCCTCGATCATGCCCGTGACCGTTCTGCAGCGCCTGCGGGCCAGGTACCCGGAACTGGGGTTCTACAACTGTTTCGGCCAGTCCGAGATCGGCCCGCTCGCCTGCGTCCTGCGCCCCGAGGAGCACGACGACAGGCCGGCCAGCGCGGGTCGACCGGTCTTCTTCGTCGAGGCCCGGGTGGTCGACGAGTCGGGACTCGAGGTCGCCGACGGCGAGCGGGGCGAGGTGGTCTACCGCTCCCCGCAGCTGTGCAGAGGCTACTGGAACAAGCCCGACTCCACCCGCGAGGCGTTCCGTGACGGGTGGTTCCACTCCGGGGACCTGGTCGTGCGGGACGCCGGGGGGTACATCGAGGTCGTCGACCGCATCAAGGACGTCATCAACACCGGCGGTGTCCTGGTGGCCTCCCGCGAGGTCGAGGACGCCGTGTACCAGGACGAGCGGGTCGCGGAGGTGGCGGTCATCGGTACGCCCGACCCGAAGTGGATCGAAGCGGTGACCGCCGTCGTGGTCCTCAAGGACGGCGCGGAGGCCACTGAGGACGAGATCATCGCGGGCGCGCGAGAGTACCTGGCACCGTTCAAGGTGCCCAAGCGCGTCGTGTTCGTCGACGAGTTGCCCCGCAACCAGTCCGGCAAGTTGCTCAAGCGCGAACTCCGGCAGGGGTGAGCCGGGCGGGCGGCGGTCAGCCGAGCCGTTCCAGGACCTCGCGCGCGACCAGCGCGGGGTCCTCCTCGGGCAGCCAGTGGCCCCGGTCGGTGAGCGGGACGAACCGGTACTCCCCCGTCATCCTGGCCGCCGTCGCCTCGGCCCCGCTCCGCGCGATCGCCGGATCCTGCCCGCCCCACAGATAGGTGGTGGGGACGGAGACGTCGGGCAGCTCGTAGCGTCTCATCGCGCGGTACCAGTTGAGCGCTCCCGTCAGGGCGGACCGGTCCCCGAGCACCTCGAGGTGTCGGCCCACGAGATCGTCCGGGACCTGCCCGTCGAACATGGCGCGCAGGCGGCGGGCCCCGCCTTCGAGCAGCACGTCCTCGGCCTTGCCCTCCTGCCGGAACAGTCCGAAGTAGGCCGACCGCGCCTGCTGGTCGGGATCGGACTTGATCGCGTGGCCGAACGCCCCGAGATGCGGCACGGAGATGGCCGTGAGGCTCGCGACCCGGCTCGCGTGGTGGGCGGCCAGCCACCACGCGACGCACGCGCCCCAGTCGTGCCCGAGGACGTGCCCGCGCTCCAGCCCGAAGCGGTCCATCACCGCCAGCGCGTCGTCGGCCAGGTGCTCGATCGCGTACGCATCGACGCCTTCCGGCCGGGCATCGGGTGAGTACCCGCGCTGCATCGGGGCGATCACCCGCACGCCCTGCCCGGCGAGACTCTCCGCGACACCCTTCCACTCCCACGCCGATTCGGGGAAACCGTGCAGTGCCAGCACCGTGCGCGCCGGCTCCTCGGCCGGCGCCCCGCCGTTCCCCTCCCAGACCAGCACGTCGAGCGCGCCGACCGGGACGTCCACTGAGACTGTGCGTGGTTCCATACGCGGACCCTAACCGGTCCGGGGCTCACCGCGGGCGACTTCCCGGGCGCGCCGTTCGTTCCAGTCGTGGACCAGCCACATCTCCACTACCAGCGGATCGACCGCGGCCTCGCTCGCCCACGTCGCGACCACGTCGAGGTAACGCTGGTAGCGCCGGGGCGTCAGCCGCGCGGAGGACTCGATCTCGGTCCACCCGGCGTGCACCAGAGTCCCGATCCCGGCGGGGTCGACCGGCACGATGCTCTCCGCAGACCACGCCATGCCCAATGAGGACAGGTAGAGCGAGGCGAGCGGATACCCCAGGTCCGGGACGCCGCGGCCCGCGCCCCCGGGCGCGCCGTGACGCAGCAGGTTCATGGCCTCCACCGGCGCGTCGAGCCAGTCCACGACCTCGTGCAGCACCAGGGGAAAACCATGGGGTGACACCGAACGCCACCCGGCACGGTCCCTGGCGGGGACACGGAAGTCGGGTAGCCCCCGCCTCACGCCGGACCGCAGCGGGTGGGCGGATAGCCAGGCCGCGCACATGTAGAGCGTCACCACGGATTCCTCCAGGCTACCGCGGGCGCGGCGGCCCGCCGCCCACAGATCACTCCTGCGCAGGTAGCCCGACCCGGACTGCACGATCCCGCCGTCGGGCCCTCCCGCGACGAGACGAAGGTCGATCCCCCTCTCCGCGAGCCGGAGGTTCCAGCGGTCGAGGTCGATCTCCACGTACTCGTCCGCGACGAGCAGGGCGGGCGGCTGGGCGCGGCACCAGTCGAGACAGTCCGCGGGTAGTTCGGGCGCGAGGCGGGGTCCGGTGGTGGTCATGCCCCGCACGGTGTCATACGGGTACGACACTTCCCGGACCCCGAGCCCGGCCGCGGCCGCCGCTCAGTCCTGCGCGAACGCCTCGAGGGGCGGGCAGGAGCAGACGAGGTTCCGGTCTCCGTGCGCGCCGTCGATCCGGCGGACGGCGGGCCAGACCTTCGGCCGCCAGGCCGAACCGAGGGGATAGCCGGCGACACTGCGCGGGTACGCGTGGTCCCACTCGTCGGTGGAGACGCTCTCGGCCGTGTGGGGCGCACCGCGCAGCGGGTTGTCCTCCACGGTCCACTCGCCGGCGGCGACGCGGTCGATCTCCGCGCGGATGGCCGCCATCGCCTCGCAGAACGCGTCGAGCTCGGCCAGGTCCTCGCTCTCCGTCGGCTCCACCATCAGGGTGTTGGGCACCGGGAAGCTCATGGTGGGCGCGTGGAACCCGTAGTCGGCAAGCCTCTTGGCGACGTCGTCGATCGAGATGCCGACCGAGTCGATGAGCGGGCGCAGGTCGAGGATGCACTCGTGCGCGACCCAGCCCCCCTCGCCGGAGTACAGGACCGGGAATTGCTCGCCGATGCGTCGGGCCAGGTAGTTGGCGCTCGCTATCGCGGTCAGCGTGGCCGTGCGCAGGCCGTCTGCGCCCATCATCCGGATGTAGGCCCAGGTGATCGGCAAGATCGACGCGGAGCCGAAGGCCGCCGCCGAGACCGCGCCGCCCGAGCCCAGCCCGGACTCGTGCGGATGGCCGGGGAGGAACTCGCGCAGGTGCTCGGCTACAGCCACCGGACCGACGCCCGGTCCGCCGCCACCGTGCGGGATGCAAAAGGTCTTGTGCAGGTTCAGGTGGCTCACGTCGCCGCCGAACCGGCCCGGACGCGCGACGCCCACGAGCGCGTTGAGGTTCGCGCCGTCGATGTAGACCTGGCCGCCCGCGTCGTGGACGATCGCGCAGATGTCCTCGATGTCGTGCTCGTACACGCCGTGGGTCGACGGGTAGGTGATCATGATCGCCGCCAGCTCGGAACCGTGCTTGTCGACCTTCGCCCGCAGGTCGTCGACGTCCACGTCGCCGTTCTCGCGGCAGGCCACCACGACCACCTTCATGCCGGCCATCACGGCCGACGCCGCGTTCGTCCCGTGCGCCGAGGACGGGATGAGGCAGACCGTCCGGTCGTCGTCGCCGCGGGAGCGGTGGTACTCGCGGATGGCCAGCAGGCCCGCGTACTCGCCCTGGCTGCCGGCGTTGGGCTGGAGGCTGACGGCGGCGTAACCGGTGATGTCGACCAGCCACTGCTCGACGTCTCCGATCAGCTCGCGGATCCCGGCGGTCTGCTCGGCCGGAGCGAAGGGGTGGAGCCGGTTGAACTCCGGCCACGTGATCGGTTCCATCTCGGTGGTGGCGTTGAGCTTCATGGTGCACGAACCGAGCGGGATCATGGTCCGGTCCAGCGCCATGTCCTTATCGGACAGCGCCCTGAGGTACCGCAGCATGGCCGTCTCGGTGCGGTAGCGGACGAACGCCTCGTGCTGCAGGAACTCGCTCGTGCGGTCACCGTGGGTCGGGTCGACCGTGATCTCGGTGCGGGCGGCGTCGGCACCGAACGCGTCGAGGACGATCCCCACGTGCTCGGCGGTGGTGGCCTCGTCACACGAGACGGACACCGTGTCGTCGTCGACCTTCCACAGGTTCACGCCGCGCGCGGCGGCAGCGCCGAGCACCTCGTCGGCGCGGCCCGGCACGCGGGCGCGGACGGTGTCGAAGAACGCGTCGTGCAGCACCTCCACCCCGGCGGCGCGGAGTCCGTCGGCGAGCGCGGCGGCATGGGCGTGGACGCGCCGGGCGATGGCCGTGAGGCCCTCCGCGCCGTGGTAGGAGGCGTACATCGCCGCGAGGACGGCCAGCAGGACCTGCGCGGTACAGATGTTGGACGTGGCCTTCTCGCGACGGATGTGCTGCTCCCGCGTCTGCAGGGCCAGTCGGTAGGCGACGCGCCCGTCCTCGTCCGTCGAGACACCGACCAGCCGGCCGGGGAGATTGCGTGCGTGCGCGGAGCGACACGCCAGGAACCCGGCGTGGGGCCCGCCGAAACCCATGGGGACGCCGAACCGCTGCGTGGTGCCGAAGCACGCGTCCGCGCCCTTCTCCCCCGCCGGCGTGTGGACCGTCGCGGCCAGCAGGTCGACGCCCGCGGCGACCATGACGCCGCGCTCGTGGCACTTCTCGATGAGGGGCGCCACGTCGGCGACGCGGCCGGAGGCACCGGGGGTCTGGACCAGGGCCCCGAAGAACTCGCCGTCCGGGAGCCCGTCGTCGACGAGGTTCGCCGTGACCAGTTCGATGCCGAGGGGCTCGGCGCGGGTGGCGAGGATCGCCGCGGTCTGGGGGAAGATGTCGGCGTCGACGGCGAAGCGGGGGCTCTTGGACGAGCGGTTGGCCCGTCGCAGCATCGTCATGGCCTCGGCCGCGGCGGTCCCCTCGTCGAGCATGGAGGCGTTGGCCATGTCCATGCCGGTCAGGTCCGAGACCATCGTCTGGAAGTTCAGCAGCGCCTCGAGACGGCCCTGGCTGATCTCCGGCTGGTACGGGGTGTAGCCGGTGTACCAGGCCGGGCTCTCGATGATGTTGCGAATCAGCACCGGCGGCGTGAGGGTGTCGTAGTAGCCCTGCCCGATCATGGACACCGCGACGGTGTTGCGGTCGGCCAGCGCCCGCAGCGCCGCGAGGGTGTCGGCTTCCGACAGCGGCTCCGGGAGCGCGTTGATGCCTGCCGCCCGTCCGTCCGAGCCGACCTCGTCGAGGATGACCGAGGGGACGGCGCGCTCGGCGAGCTCGTCCAGGGAGCCGACGCCGATGGTGTCCAGGATCCGCGCGAGTCCGTCGGCATCGGGGCCCAGATGGCGGGCGACGAACTCGCCTCCGGTCCGGGCAGTGTGGGGGGTCGTCGTCACAGGTGCTCCTCAGGTGGCGGGGCCGCCCGGACAGGCGGCCTGCGGGCCGGTGCTCCCTCTCCGCTCTGTCCCCTGCCGGACGGGTGCCGGCGCCTGAGAGATTCGCGGGACCCTCACGACGGACCCCCGCTTTCCCCGTGGGCGGGTGGTCTGTTCCACCGCTCTCCAGAGGCGTTCGACGACCGCACGGTCCGGGTGCCTGAGAGATTCTCGGAGAGGAGTTGCTCCTTCGGCGCCCGCGGCCATGGCCGCGGAGCTCTCCCGTGGGACGCGTGAACGCACCGCCGAGTCTAGACGACGACGGCCGACTAGCCGGTACGGCGTGAGGCGCGGGCCCGGCGGCGAGCGGCGAGCTCGTCCTCCACGGGCGCGACGATGTCGTCCTCGGTCACCGTCTCCGCGGGGAACTCGGAGATCGAGCCGGCGAGCTCACGCATCGCGCCGCCGATCCCGATGCCGAACACCCCCTGGCCGCCCTGGAGCAGGTCGAAGACCTCCTCCTTGGACGTGCACTCGAATACGGTCCGGCCGTCGGAGAACAGGGTGATGGTGGCCAGGTCCTCCACACCCCGCGACCTGATCTGATCGACGGCCTTGCGGATGTTCTGCAGGGAGATCCCGGTGTCCAGCAGCTGCTTGACGATCTTGAGGACCAGGATGTCCTTGAACGAGTAGAGGCGCTGGCTGCCCGATCCGGCGGCGTTCCGGATCGACGGCACGACGAGGTCGGTGCGTGCCCAGTAGTCGAGCTGACGGTAGGTGATACCGGCGATCTGGCACGCGATGGGCACCCGGTACCCGCTGGTGCCGTCCGGGATCCCGTCGTCGGGGAACAGTCCGGGCTGCACCTCGTCGAAGGACGCCTGCGTCCCCTCGACGGCGTCACCGAAGAGGCTCGGCGTGTTCGGTACGGCGTCGGACGGCTCCGAGACCCGGGTGTGGTCGGCCACGATTGCTCCCTCAAGCTGCGGGTGCCGCCTCGTTCGGGGCGGCACGGTACCGGGACGAGACCCGGATCCTGGACGCGTGAACACCATCGGTGTAGTTCACTGGGGGCAACGCTATGCCCGCCGCGGTCCACTATCAATAGGACACGCGGTAAACCTCAACCTCAAGTTGAACTTTAGGCTCATTCGTCACCTGCGAGTTGGTGCAGCAGTGACTGGAGGGACCGCCGAATCCGCTGCTCAGGAGGTGGATCCGCCGGGATTCTCGGCCGGCCCGCCGCCTCCGAGGAAGTCGTCCGGGCTCACCTGGTCCAGGAACTCACGGAAGGCCTCGACCTCTTCCTCGCCCTGCTCGACGAGCGAGATGCCGACCTCGTCGAGCACCTCGGGACTGACCAGGACGGGCGAGGCCGTGCGGAGCGCGACAGCGACCGCGTCGGACGGGCGCGCCGACACACGGGTGTTCGCGAACACCAGTTCCGCGAAGAACGTCCCCTCCGACACCCCGATGATCTCGACCTTCTCCAGAGGGTGGGAGAACGTCTCGAGAAGCGTGGCCAGCAGGTCGTGGGTCAACGGCCTGCTCGGCTGGACCCCCTGCTGCTGGAGACTGATCGCCGCGGCCTCGGACGCGCCGATCCAGATCGGCACGTACCGCCCACCGTCCTTCTCGTGCAGGATCAGTACGGGCGCGTACTCCGGCTCCTCGAAACGGATACCGACGACGTCGACCTCTCGCATGTTCTTCCCCATGTTCTCCGCCTCTCCCACGTCACCAGCGTAGCCCTGATCCGGTTCGGCGCGAGCGGACGCGGGGCCCTCAGGGCTCCAGTGCGTGCCTCACGGCCACGGTCACCAGGGTCGAGTGCAACGACACCGACAGTGCGGCGATCTCCCGCGCCAGCTCGGCGGCCCGGTCCCGGGCGTCCGCGTCGCCCTGGCGGGCTACCGGGCCGGCGATCTGGGTGATCAGCCCGGTCTGACGATCGGCCGCGGTCCTGAAGCTCCGCAGGTGGCGTACGTCCACCCCGTGGGTGGCGAGATCGTGCGCGGTGCGGGCGATGAGGACCGCCTCGGGATCATAGAACCCACCGGGCCCCGCGGCGATCAGGCCGGCGTCGACGAGAGCGTCCACGAGCCCGGCGTCGACGCCGGACTGTTCGATGACGTTCTCCCGGGTGAGACGCTTGACGGTGTCGCTGCGGAAATCGTCCGGCGTCGACCCGGGCACGCCGTCTGCGCCGGGCCGCGGCCGGAGCGCCGTGGTCGACCCGTCGGCGATCGCCGCGTCGAGGGCGTCGAGCTCCTGGCGGATCACCTTCAACGGCAGGTACCTGTCGCGCTGGGCGGTCAGGACGTACCGCAGGCGCTCCCGATCCTCGACGCTGAAGCGCCGGTAACCGCTCGCCGTGCGCTCAGGGGTGACCAGCCCCTCGTTCTCGAGGAACCGGACCTTCGACACCGTGAGGTCCGGGAACTCCGGACTCAGAAGTGCGATGACACCTCCGATGGAGAGGAACTCCTCCTCTTTCGGGGCGCCCTGTCCGGCGGCTGTCACTGCCCGGGCGTACCCGTCAGGAACACCAGGCGGAACTTGCCGATCTGGACCTCGTCACCATTGGACAGCGACGCGGAGTCGACGGGCTCACGGTTGACATAGGTGCCGTTGAGCGAGCCCACGTCGACGACGGTGAAGGTCTCGCCCTCACTGCGGAACTCCGCATGCCGACGGCTCACGGTCACGTCATCGAGGAAGATGTCGCTGTCCGGATGACGACCGGCGGAGGTGGTGCTCTGGTCGAGAAGGAACCGCGAACCCGCGTTGGGGCCGCGCTTGACGACGAGCAGGGCCTGCCCCTCGGGGAGACCCTCGACACCCGTCACCGCGGAATCGGACTGCGCCGACTGCTGATCGGACTCGTTGAGGAGTTCGGCACGGAACACGGAGGTGGTCTCGGCGGTCGCCTCGGGCATGTTCTTGTTCTCGGTCACGTTGGTCTCTCCTCGTCCGAGCCCGTCAGCGGGCTCACCGTACGGTGCAGTTGATTCTATGTCGGAGTCGTCGCCCGCGGGGTCCGGGGGCGTCGGCGATCCGCTCAGCTCTCCGTGATCTTCGCGTACCCGTCGGAGTCCAGCGTCTGCTCGAGCTGGGCCTCAAGGTCCTCGATATCGGCGATCTCGAGAACGACGATCCATCCCTCCCCGTACGGGTCGGAGTTGACCAGCTCGGGGGACGTCTCGAGCGCGGTGTTCACCTCGACGACCTTGCCGCTGAGCGGCGCGTACAGGTCGGAGACGCTCTTGGGTGACTCGACCTCGCCGAACGGCTCACCCGACTCCGTCTCGCCCCCGACGTCGGGCAGCTGGACGAACACGATGTCGCCGAGCTTCGACTGCGCGTACTCGGTGATGCCGATACGCACCCGCGTGTCCGACACCCGTTCCACCCACTCGTGCTCATCGGTGTACCGGAGCTGGTCGGGGATGTTCTGATCGCTCACTGACGCGCCCTTCTCGAGTGGCTCACTACGAATTCCATCTGGCGACATTACACACCGTCGCGCCCGCCCACAGCAGCCGATCGAGCCCGGCGGAGGGGAACCGCGCGGACGATGTTCAGTGCCTGCCACAGGTAGATGCCACCGCTCCAGACGTACAGACCGACACCCCAGTAGAGGCATGCCTCGCCGATGATCTGGAACCCCTCGCCGCCGGGCGCGTCCGCGTAGCCGGCCAGCAGCAAGGGGAACGACCAGAACAGCGCGAACGTCGCCGCCTTGCCGAGGTACGTGACCTCCGGGTCGAGGCCGCGCCGGCGGTAGACCGGCAGGGTGGTCACCAGCAGCAGGTCGCGGGCGACGAGCACGACGACGATCCACGCGGGGATGAAACCCGCCAGCGCGAACGTGACCGGAACCGCCGCCACGAGGATCCGGTCGGCGATGGGGTCGAGCCGCTCCCCCCACGTCGAGCGCATGTTCCACAGTCGCGCGATCTTGCCGTCCAGCCAGTCCGAGACGACCAGGACGCCGAGGAGCCACAGCGCCAGCATCGCGTCGTCCCACACGAGGATGCTGACGATCAGCACGGGGATGAGGGCGATCCGACCCAGCGAGATCGCGTTGGGCAGGGTCCAGAAGCGGTCGCTGACCCGCGGGTCGCGCGATGGGCTCTCGGGCCCCAGGCCGGGCGGGACCGCCGCGGACAGATGCCCGCCCCGCGGTGGCGGGATGCGGGCGCCCAGAACCCGAGCCTCGCCGGTTCGCCACTCCCTCAGGTCGGTCTCGCGCCCTCCCTCGCGTGCCGCACTCATCGGAACGTCGACATCATCCCGGAGAAGACGCTACCGCCGGCAGCCATCGGGTTGTCGTGCACCATGTACGTCCAGGTCGACGTGGGGCGCGCCATGGAATTGGCCTCCAGATCGACTCCGTCGGCAGTGAACTCGATCTCCGCGAACGTGGCCTCCGACTCGCGGACCGCGTCTGCCGCGAGATCGCGGAAGTGGTCGATCGCGATGCGGTGGAATTCGTCGAGGGGGTTCTCCCGGCCGAGGGCGCGGAGGTGGATCGACTCGCGGACGTCGGTCATCGTCTCCAGGTGACGAGCCCAGCCACGGTCGAGGTGCCACAGCATGATCTCGCGGCACCCCCGGACCACCGCGTCGCGTCCGTGTGCCTCCACCAGCCGCGCACTCCGCTCGGGATCATGCGCGGTGAGCTCCTCGAACGCCTTCTCCGTGCGGAGCAGAGCGCTCCTGCGCTCGGCGAGGATCTCGCGCTGCTCGGCGAGGAGCCGACTGTACCGCCAGGTGTTGGCGTGGATCTCCAGCATCTGCCCCTCGGTGACCCGCTGCGCGTGGTCGACGGCGTCCCGCCCCCGATTGCCCTTGAGCAGCCCGGTGATCCTGTCGTGGGCGGTGGGGATCTTCTCCGGCTCGAGCGCCGACGTCACCACCGGATCGTCCATCGCTGCGAAGAAGACAGAACTGCCCGGATCGCCCTGACGCCCGGCCCGGCCCCGCAGTTGGTTGTCCAGCCGCTCGGTGCGGTGCCGGCCCGTGCCCACGACGTGGAGTCCGCCGAGCGCGACGACCTCGTCGCGCCGGGCCTCGTCGGATCCGCCGAGCCGGATGTCCGTCCCGCGGCCGGCCATCTGCGTGGAGACGGTGACGTGCCCGACGTCGCCGGCCTCCGCGATGATGGACGCCTCCTCCTCGTCGTTCTTGGCGTTGAGAACCGAGCACCGGACGCCCTTTTCCGCGAGCCGGGCTGCCAACGCCTCGGACTCGGCCACGTCGTGGGTGCCGACCAGCACCGGCTGCCCGGTGGCGTGGACGGCGGCGATGTGCTCGACCAGCGCGCGGTTCTTGCTGTCGTTGTCGATGTAGGTGCGGTCGGCTTCGTCGACACGGATGTTGGGCGTGTTCGGCTCGATCTGGGACACCCCGAGGGAGTAGAACTCGCGCAGCTGCGCACCTGCGGCCAGCGCGGTGCCGGTCATGCCGCACACCTTGTCATATCGGCCGATGAACGCCTGGACCGTGAGGCTGTCGAGGATCTGTCCCGCCTCGGAGACCGCGACGCCCTCCTTGGCCTCCACCGCGGCCTGGAGCCCGTCCGGCCATCGCTGGAGTTCGGCCACGCGTCCACGGGAGGCGTTGACGAGCTGGACCCGGCCCTCGCGGACGATGTAGTCGACGTCCCTGCGCAACAGGAAGCACGCGTGCAGGGCGACGTTGACCTGGACCAGGGTCGTGCCGACGTGGTCGGCGTCGTAGAGGTCCTCGATCCCGAGTTCGGTTTCGATGGCCTCCGCCCCGTCGTCGGTGAGGAAGATGTTGCGACGCTCTGAATCCGTCTCGTAGTGGCGGCCGGGTCGTAGCTTCCGCACCGCCGCCAGGACCTCCCCCGTCGGCGCCTCACCGGACGTGGATCCCGCGAGCACCAGGGGAACCAACGCCTCGTCGACCAGGACGGAGTCCGCCTCGTCCACGAGGGCGACGTCGGTGGTCGGCGAGATGAGGTCGGCGGGATCGGTCACGAGTTGCTCGCGCAGGACGTCGAACCCGATCTCGGACACCGAACCGTAGGTGATGTCGCAGGCGTAGGCCGCGCGGCGCTCGTCACGCGTCGACGACTCCGTGACGTGGCCGACCGACAGGCCCAGCAGCTCGAGCATCGGTCCCATCCACCGGGCGTCGCGGGCCGCGAGGTAGTCGTTGACCGAGATGACGTGGACGGTGTGTCCCTGCAGTGCGTACCCGGCCGCCGCCACGGCGCCGGACAGCGTCTTGCCCTCGCCCGTGGCCATCTCCACGACGTCGCCGGCGAACATCCGGAGAGCGCCCTGGAGCTGTACGTCGAACGGGCGTAGGCCGACGGCCCGGCCGGCCGCCTCCCTCGCCAGGGCGAGGAACCGCGCGAGATCCTCCGGCGCATCACCGAAGAGGCGCAGGCCGTGGGCGGCGTCCGCGAACTCGCCGTCGTCGAGTCCCGCCGCCCAGTCGTCCAACCCGTGCGAGGCCTCGACCGCGCTCTGGGCGCGCGACGTGTCGCGTCCCTGGGTGGAGCCCATCAGCTTCCAGAAGCGGTTGGCCAGTCCCACGCGTGGAGTCCTTCCCGGTCACGAACAGTTGCCCCCACCGTACGCAGGGCCCGGCACCGTCGGGGCCGCGGCCCGCCGGTCGCCGCATCAGCGATCGGGGTCGATCTGCCCCCGTAGTCGGCGCATGGCCTCGGTCGAGAGCATCCGGTCCCCCGCGCGCGCCGCGAGGTGCTCGGCCGCGAGGTCGGCGGGCGTCGGGCGGTGGGCTGCGGTCGGGGGCCGGACGCCGTTGTCGCGGGCGATTCCGGCGAGCCTCTCCGCCTCGGCCACCGCGGTCTCGGCGCGGGTCTCCACCGACTCGACGAGCTCACGGAACGCGACCGCGCGATCGACCACCTCGGCCCACACTCCGTCGATGGAGGCGCCGAGTCCGGTCAGCGTGGTGAAGCCGTCGCGAGCCGGAGGCACACCCGCCGAGGCGGAGGCCTCGCGCAGTCGGCACAGATCACCCGCGAGTCCCACGACCTCGGTCTCGGCGTCGAACTGCAGGCGGATCTCCTCCACCGCGCGTCCGCCCCGGCCGTACGCCCGTTGTAGCCGGTCGTAGAGCCCGCCCACCTCCATCAACATCGCGGTGTACATCTCCGGGATCCGGCGACGGTCCGCGCGGATCCGTGGCAGCGACGGTAGCGACGCGACTGCGTTCTGCACGCGCTGCGGCAGCACCACCCGGCCCATCTCGCGCTGGCCGTAGGCCGCGGCGACCGTGCCCAGTTCGCCGAGCGTTCGGGGCACCAGGGGCACCGGCGCCATGGTCGGCGTCGAGGCCAGCGCGTCGAAGAGCCGCCCGCGGTCATCGGTGTCCAGATGCACGCCGCGGCGGCGGTCGGCGCGGATGTCCTTGACCCGGAACGCCCACACCCCGGTCCCCCGGGTGAAGCCCGTGCGCATCACCAGGTATCTGCGGTCGAGGTCGGCCAGGCGGGTGCGGAGGGCCATCCGCAGCATCGACGGCGCGGGGCTGTCGATCGTCCTCCTCAGATCGTGCCGTTGCTCCTCGATGATGCGCACCTGGTGGAAACCACCGACCGTGGGGAACGGGAGGTTGCGGTGGAGCCGGGCCAGCACCACATCGCAGATCCGCGGTTCGACGAGGCCGCAGGCGACGAGCAACGCCGACCGGTCGGACAGCTCGGCGACCGGTGGTCGGCCCTCGCCCCGGCACATGAGGTCGACATCGGACACGATCCGGTCCCGTGCGGTCCGTGGCCCGCGCTCATCCGCCATGTGCCCCTCCTCGCCCGTGTCCACTCTGTCGGCCCGCCTTCATCGGGGTACAACGGTCGGGCCGCGCCCCGTGTTCCCCCGCGGGCCACGCCCCGTGTTCCCCCGCGGGCCGCGCACCGTGTTCCCCCGCGGGCCGCGCACCGGCGCCGCGTCGGTCACCGTTCATAGCCCAGCCGGGCGTCGTCGAGGATCCGTGGCCGGTCGAGTGTGGAGGGCTCGAGCCGCATCGGCGCCACGTCGCGCCCGAAGCGGCCGGCGGCCTCGAGGGTTCCGGGGTCGAGGAACCTCAGTCCACCGACGTCGGGGCGTAGCCGGAGATCCGGGGCGTCACCGTCGGCCGAGGCCAGGACGAAGCCCCAGTCCCCGAACGTCGGGACATGGACGTGATACGGGGTCGTCCCCCACCCGGCCGAGCCCACCGTGGCCACCGTCCTCCAGAACTGCCGCGGCGTGGAGAACGGGCTCCCCGACTGGACGACCATCAGACCGTTCTCGCCGGTCACCCCGCGTACGAGGCCGTAGAACTCCTCGGAGTACAGGCGGGACAGGGCGGCGTTGCGCGGGTCGGGCAGATCCACGAGCACCGCCCCGAAACCGCCCGGCGGCACCGCCCTGTCGCCGCCCCGGCGCAGCCACGCGAAGGCGTCGTCCACCACGACCTCCACCCGCGGGTCGTCGAGAGACCCCCGGTTGTCCGGGAGCAGTTCGGTGCGGGCGATATCCAGAACGGCCGGGTCGAGCTCCACCTGGACCACCCGCCGGACCCCGGGCACGGCCAGGAGGTCCCGGGCCGCCAGACCGTCGCCGCCCCCGAGCACCAGGACGTCGCCGGGCCGGTTCGCCACGGCGGGCTGGACCAACGCCTCGGTGTACCGGTACTCGTCGAGGCTCGAGTACTGGAGGGTGCCGTCGAGGTACAGTCGGCGGTCGGTACGCCCGTTGTAACGCGCCCTGGTGACGACGATCTCCTGGTACGCGGACTGGGTGTGGGAGAGCACCGGGTCCGGGTAGAGCTTGGCCCTCGACCACTCGGTGACGCCGTCGAGAGCGACGACCAGCGTGCCCAGCAGGGCCGCGACCAGTGTCAGCGACAGCGCCGCGACGACGGTCTGCGCCCGGGACAGCAGGCCCCGTAACGCGAGCGTGAGCAACACCGCCGCGGCGGCGACGTTGACCAACCCCGTGATGGCGGCGGCCTGCTGCATCCCTAACGACGGCACGAGCAGGAACGGCCACAGCAGTCCCCCGACGAGCGCGCCCAGGTAGTCGGCGGCGTTGAGATCGGCCAGCACCCGACCGGCTTCGGCCGACCCGGTCCGCCGACCGGTCTGCAGCAGGGACATGAGCAGCGGGACCTCTGCGCCCACCAGCATCCCGATCGCGGCGGTGGCCACCACGAGCGTGACCATAGATGCCGCGTCCGACCCGAGGGTCGTGAACGTCACGTAGAGGGCTGTCGCCGATACTCCTCCGACGAGCCCCAGCGTCGCCTCGACGCCGATGAAACTCGACGCCGGGCGGTCGACGAACGGCTTGGCCAGCAGCGCGCCGAGACCGAGGGCCGCGACGTACCCGGCCACCACGAGACTCGTGGCGACGATCCCGCCGCCCTGGACGGTGGTCGCGAGCGTGAGGAGAGCGAGTTCGTAGATCAGCCCGCAGGCGGCGCACGCGGCGACGGAGGCCAGGACGATCGGGCGCCACCAGCGGCCCGCACGCGGCGCGGGACGTCCGGCGGGCTCGGCCCCGGTCCGCACGGGGTCCGCCGTGCGGACCTCGTCAGGCAATGGCGGCCGCGTTGACGGCGGCGACGGCGAGCAGCGTGGCGGCGACGGCGAGCACGGTGGTGCTGAACCGTGGGGCGCTGACGAGGTCGCGGAATCGACCGGGGACCAGCAGTTCCAGGATCACCAGCGTGACGGCCTGGAAGATCACCCCGAGCAGGCCGTAGACGGCGACGTCGATCAGCCCCAGCACGAGAGAGTCCGACGCGTTCGTCATCACCGTGACGACGATGATCGCGAGGGAGATCGCCGAGGCCGCGAACAGCGCGGCCGCGTTGGGACGGTGGTCGACGAACACGTGGTGTCGCAGGCTTCCGGGCGTGAGCAGATCGAGCATGACGAACCCGAGCGTGAGGACCAGGGCGCCGACGCCGAAGTAGGCCAGCGACACCCCGATCCCGTCCAACAGTTCGGGTACGTGGTCGGCGGGTCCGGCGGCGAATGTCACCGTGTCTCCTCGGGTTTCGGGTAGTGAGAGGGCGTCTCGCGGGTCACTTCGCGCCGACCCCGCCGGAGCTTCCTCCGGCGGACCGGGCGGGGCTGCCGGGTCCGAAGGCTCCACCGAGGAAGATGAATCCCCCGGAGCGGAGCGTGCGGGAGTTCTCATCGAGCTGGACGCGACACGGGAGATCGCCGGACCGGCCGACGACGATCATGTCGTCCCCGTACCTCAGGTACCGGGTGTCCTCGTTCAGCTGGTCGGCGTCCGGCCGCTCGTGGTCGCGGATGTCCCTCGCCGTGGCGTCGCGGTCGCCCCGACACTCGTAGGTCTGGGAGGCGCCCGCCACCGGGGAGTAGTTCTCCCGGACGTAGTGCACCGCGTTCTGACCGGTCCCCACGAGGACGAGTCCCAGCAGGACCGCGCACAGTCCGGCGGCCAGCGCGATGATCCAGCCGCGGTACGCCTTCACTAAGCCACCTCCGCCGGCGCGCCGAGCCCGGCGACCCGGAGTCGGGACGAGGTGG
Source organism: Dietzia papillomatosis NBRC 105045 (assembly GCF_001570845.1). Taxonomy (NCBI): domain Bacteria; kingdom Bacillati; phylum Actinomycetota; class Actinomycetes; order Mycobacteriales; family Dietziaceae; genus Dietzia; species Dietzia papillomatosis. Next base: position 67,252 of record NZ_BCSL01000013.1, read on the forward strand.
CGACGACGTCGCCACCTCCGCGCCCGGCGGGGTCGTCCGCCGGGTAGAGATGCCAGGTGTCCCACGACCAGCCCGCGTCGTCGGGAGTCGGGGCCACCACCGTGAGCGCCCCCTCTGCACCGGGGAACCGTCCCGCGAGAACGGCGGGATCGGCCGCGGCGAGCGCGGTCAGACGATTTACCAGCTCCACGAAGGGACCAGCGGGCAGGGTCTCGGTGGCCCCGCGAAGGTGGTGGGCGCCCCACGGGCCGGGGCAGGACACCTCGGCCGGCAACGGTGCACCCCCGGCGGCCGTCGCCCGGCAGGACACCTCCTCGGTCATCGCGTCGCGACCGTCGATCACGAGCGTCACCGCGTGCGACGCACCGAGGATGGACAGGCGTAGAGCGATGTCGTGCGTCGGGTGCGCCAGAACGGTCGAGACGAGGGCGTCCCGCTCGGGTGTGACGCCGATCCGGTAGCCGAGTGCCGCGGCCGCCACGTCACTCGGCTCCGCGACGAGATCGTGCACGGTCACCGCCTGTAGTCCGGGTCGCCGGCCGCGGGCGGCGCCGGGTAGACCGTCAGCTCGCCCCGGGACACCGGGCGGCCGGATGAGACCTCCCAGCCGGCGCCGTCCCAGTTCTCGAACGACAGCAGCGAGCTACCGTCCCCCGTGCGCATGTCCTGATACCGCATCCGTCCGCGCTCGGGCAGACCTGTGGTCCCCTCGCACGAGTACTCCGCCTCGCCCGACTCCTCGAGACGGTGCACACGATCGTCGACGATCACCTCGGACCCGGGGCTGACGCCGAGGCCCTTGCGGGTGGTCCACCAGGTCAGCTCCAGGGTCCCCTCGTCCTCCTCCACACCGAGCCACTGCGCACCGTCCCCGCCCTCGAGCAGGTGCTCCCACCAGACGTACGGGCCCTGGCGCAGGGTGATCGATCCACGCACCACGTAGTCGACACCGCCGTAGGCGACGATCGCACCGGGGCCGAGCTCACGCGGTCCGAATCCGTGAATCGGCTGGTCGGCGGCCAGCGGGTCGCGGCGGGGCGCGGCCGTGGCAGGCCTCGTCCCGCCCCGGGCCTTGACGATGATCCCGATGATCGCGACCACCGCGACCACCAACCCCACTATGACGAGTAGCTCTCCCACCGCGCATCCACTCCCGGATCGATGATCGACGGTCGACCCGGGCCGCCGCTTCGTGACCAGGAAAGGCTAACCCACCCGGCTCCGTGCGAGGCGCCCGGTTCACGCGAGGCGAGTCCATCTCCCCGAAATGGACTCAGGGCCGGCTCCCCGCTCGGGAAACCGACCCTGATCTCGTCCACTCTGTGTCGGGCTGACAGGATTTGAACCTGCGACCCCTTGACCCCCAGTCAAGTGCGCTACCAAGCTGCGCCACAGCCCGTCACCGTCTCCGCGGCTCGCGCGGCGACTGGATCAGACTAGCGCACCCCCTCGCCCGGACCGAAATCGCCTGGTCACTTGCGCTGTCGACGCTCCTTGACGCGGACGTTGACCCGCACCGGGGAGCCGTCGAAACCGAACGTCTCACGCAGACGACGCTCGAGGAACCGGCGGTACCCGGCCTCGAGGAAGCCCGTGGAGAAGAACACGAACGTCGGCGGCCGGGTGGTGGCCTGCGTGCAGAACCGGATGCGGGGCAGACGCCCGCCGCGCATGGGCGGCGGCGTCGCCGCGACGACCTCGTTCATCCAGGTGTTGAGCGGCCCGGTGGGGATCCGCTTGTCCCACGAGTCGAGCGCGGTCTCCATCGCCGGCACCAGCTTCGCCAGCGCACGGCCCGTCTTGGCGGAGATGTTGACACGGTGCGCCCAGGAGAGGACCCGTGACAGCTCGCGGTCGATCTCCTTGTCCAGGTCGTAGCGGCGGTCCTCGTCGACGAGATCCCACTTGTTGAACGCGATCACCAGCGCGCGCCCGGCGTCGGCGACCATGGAGATCACCCGCAGGTCCTGCTCGGTGATGGGCTCGGAGGCGTCGAGGAGCAGCACCACGACCTCGGCGGCCTCGATCGCACCGCGGGTGCGCAGCGAGGCGTAGTACTCGTGCCCGTAGGCCTGGTTGACCTTGCGCCGCAGCCCGGCCGTGTCGACGAACCGCCACGTGCGGCCCCCGAGCTCGACCAGCGAGTCGACGGGGTCGACCGTGGTGCCGGCGACGTTGTCGACCACGGCGCGGTCCTCGCCCGTGAGCTTGTTGAGCAGGCTCGACTTGCCCACGTTGGGCTTGCCCACCAGGGCCACCCGGCGCGGCACGTCGGCCGCCTCGCGCATCCTCGCCTTGGAGGGCAGCTGCCTCAGGATCTCGTCGAGCAGGTCGGCGGTGCCGCGCCCGTGTGCCGCGGAGATGGCATAAGGCTGGTCGAGCCCGAGCCCCCAGAACTCGGCGGCCTCGAGCTCGGCCTTATCGCTGTCGACCTTGTTGACGGCGAGGATCACCGGGGTCTCGGCGCGGCGCAGACTCCTGGCCACCGTCTCGTCGGCCGCGGTGATCCCCACGGTGCCGTCACAGACCAGCACGATGAGGTCGGCGGTCCCCATGGCGATCTCGGCCTGCTGGGCGATCGAGCGGTGCATGCCCTTGGCGTCCTGCTCCCAGCCGCCGGTGTCCTGGACCATGAAGGTCCGGCCGTTCCACAGCGCCTCGTAGGAGACGCGGTCGCGCGTGACCCCCGGGACGTCCTCGACCACGGCCTCGCGGCGGCCGATGATCCGGTTGACCAGCGTGGACTTGCCGACGTTGGGGCGGCCGACGATCGCGACGGTGGGGAGGATCTCCACGCCCTCGGTCACCGCCCCGATCTCGTCGGCGAACTCCGCGGCGACCGCGTCCCAGTCGGTGTCGTCGTTCCAGGCGTCCTCGACGGTCTCCTCGCCGGGGCCGGTCGGCAGGTCGAAGTCGGTGGTGTCCTCGTTGCTCGTCACTGTGCGTTCCCTTCTGCGGTGGCGCCGTGCGACGCGTGGGTGCCCTCGGCGAGCGCGACCAGCCGGTCGAGCACCTCGTCGAGGGTGAGGTCGGAGGTGTCGATGACGACCGCGTCGGCGGCCGGCCGCAGGGGGCTCGCGGCGCGCGTGGAGTCCTTGCGGTCGCGCTCGATGACGGCGGCGAGCACCTCGTCGTAGTCGGCCGCGCGTCCGGCGGCCAGGTCCTGGTCGGTACGGCGGCGCGCGCGGACCTCCGGGCTGGCGGTGAGATAGATCTTCACCTCGGCGTCCGGCAGGACGACGGTCCCGATGTCCCGGCCCTCGAGGACGACCGTGCCGCCGTCGGACGCCAGGCGCCGTTGGAGCCGGACGAGGTTCTCGCGCACCTCGGGCACGGCGGAGACCGCGGAGACGTCCGCGGTGACGCGTGCGGTGCGGATCTCCTCGCTCACGTCCTCGCCGCCGAGCAGGACGCACTCGGCGCCGGCGTCGGTGCCGATCTCCAGGGGTAGATCCGCGGTCGCGGCGATGACGGCGGCGGAGTCCTCGGGGTCGATCCCGGCGCGCAGGACCTGCAGGGTGGCGACCCGGTACATGGCGCCGGTGTCGAGGTAGGCGCCGCCGAGCCGGCGCGCCAGCGTCCGGGCGAGCGTGGACTTACCGGTACCGGCCGGCCCGTCGATGGCGATACGGCGACGCGGCGCGGGCGCGGGCCCCGTCGCGGAGGCGGAGGCGGGGACGGCGCTCACAGGCCCACCGCCTCGTAGAGGTCGGAGACCTCTCTGCGGTTGAGCTTGCGGAAGGTGCCCGCGCGCTGGTCGCCGAGCGCGACCGAGCCGAAGCGGGTCCGCACGAGTGACTCGACCGGGTGGCCGACCTCGGCGAGCAGCCGACGGACGATGTGCTTGCGCCCCTCGTGGAGCACGACCTTGACCAGCGACCGCCCGTCGTGGACGTCGAGGAGCGAGAACTGGTCGACCTTCGCCGGACCGTCCTCGAGCTCGACGCCCTCGCGCAGCTGCTTGCCGATGCCCTTGCCGACCACGCCGGTGACGGTCGCCATGTACGTCTTGGACACCTCATATGACGGGTGCATGAGGCGGTGCGCCAGCTCGCCGTCGTTGGTCACCAGGAGCAGGCCCTCGGTGTCGGCGTCGAGGCGGCCGACATGGAACAGCCGCTGTCCCGCGTCGATGCGGTCGGCCACGAGGTCGCCCACGCAGGGCCGACCCATCTCATCGGACATGGTCGTGTGGTACCCGCGGGGCTTGTTGAGCGCGAGGTGCACGAGGGTGTCGTCGAGCACGATGCGGGTGCCGTCGACGCGGATCACGGCGGTGGCGGGATCCACCTTGACGCCCATCTCGCGCACGATCTTCCCGTCGACCTCCACCCGCCCACGGGCGATGAGGTCCTCGGAGGCCCGGCGGGAGGCGACCCCGGCCTGCGCCAGGATCTTCTGCAGGCGGACCGGTGCGCCGTCTCGGCCAGCGGATTCAGTCATGGGTGAGTCACATCTCTTCGTCGTCGTCTCGGGGGGTGGGTTCGGGCGCCGCCGCGCGGCGCCGCCCCAGGGGGATCCGCGGATCCTCCGCGGGGTCGTCGCTCATCTCGTCGACCAGGTCGACATCCGGTAGCAGCGGGGCGATGTCCGGCAGCTCGTCGAGCGACGCGAGCCCCAATCTTTCCAGAAATAGTTCCGTCGTCCTATACAGCATGCCCCCGGTGTCGGCGTCGGTGCCGCATTCGACCGCCAGTCCGCGCGCCACGAGGGTCCGCATGACGCCGTCGACGTTGACGCCGCGGACCGCCGCGATGCGGGAGCGGGTCACCGGCTGGCGGTAGGCGATCACCGCGAGCGTCTCCAACGCGGCGCGGGTCAGCCGCGAGCTCGTCCCGTCCGTGAGGAGCCGCTCGACGTACGGCGCCAGCTCGCGACGCGTGTAGAGGCGCCAGCCGTCACCGGTGCGTCTCAGGTCGATCCCACTGCCCGCCGCGGTGAGCTCCTCGCGCCACGCCTGCAACTCCGCCTCGACCTCCGTGACCGTGGACCCGGCAGCCGCCGCCAGCGCGTTCTCCGCCGTCGGCTGGTCCACCACGAGCAACAGGGCCTCGAGCCGCGCCCGCAGGGGCGGGACGTCCGTTCCGGGGCCACCGGGCTCGTCGTCGTCGCCGTCCGGTCCCACCGCGCCCACCCGACCCACGTCGCCGGGAGCGCCCACGTCACCACTCACGTCCACTCGTCCCTCCCCCTCGTCACCTCGTCGGCCTCGCCGCCGGTCCAGCTCACCGACAACTCCCCCAGCGCCTCGTCCTGGGAGAGCGCGACCGCGCGCGCCCGGTACAACTCCAACAAGGCGAGGAACCTGGCGACGACGACGAGGGAGTCGTCACAACCCGAGATCAGTTCGCGGAAATCCACCCACCGGCCCTCGCCGTGGAACCGCAGCAGCTCGAGGACGCGGGCAGCCTGCTCGGGGACCGAGACCACGGGAGCGTGGACGTGCCCCACCCCCACCTCCTCCACCGGCCGCGGCCGGAACGCCACCGCGGCGATGGTGGCGAACTGCTCCGGATCCACCCCGAGCTCGACCTCGGGCAGCAGTCCGAGGAACTCCTCGTCCGGCCCGGCGGTCCGGGGATACGAGTGCCGCGCGGTCCGGTCGAGCTCGGCGAACAGCTCCGCCACCCGTCTGAACGCCCGGAACTGCAGCAACCGCGCGAACAGCAGGTCGCGGGCCTGCAGCAGCGCCAGGTCCTCGGGGTCCTGCACCTCACCCGACGGCACCAGCCGCGCGGTCTTGAGGTCCAACAGCGTCGCCGCCACCACGAGGAACTCGGTGACCTCCTCCAGCCCCGCCTCCTCGCCCAGCCGGCGCGTGTGGGCGATGAACTCGTCGGTCACGGCGTGGAGCGCGACCTCGGTGACGTCCAGCCTGCGCGAGTCGATGAGCCCCAGCAGCAGGTCGAACGGGCCCGTGAAGTTCGTGAGGTGAACGGTGAACGCCCGCGGGTCGCCGGCCTCCGGGGCGGTGATGTCCCCGGCGCCTTCCCTCTCAGGGGACCGCGCCCCCGCCCCGGTCACCGCGCGCTCACCTGCCGCGTTGGATGACCTCGCGCGCCAGGGCACGGTAGGCCTGGGCACCCGCGGACCTCGGGGCCCACGTGGTGATCGGTTCCCCGGCGACGGTGGTCTCCGGGAAGCGGACCGTGCGGGTCACGAGCGTGTCGAAGACCTTGTCGCCGAACACCTCGACCACCCGGCCCAGGACGTCGCGGGCGTGGACCGTGCGCCGGTCGAACATCGTGATGAGGATGCCGGTCAGGTGCAGCCGCGGGTTGATCCGGTCGCGGACCTTGTCGATCGTGTCCGTCAGCAGCGCGAGCCCGCGCAGGGAGAAGTACTCGCACTCCATGGGGATGAGCACCCCGTCCGAGCAGGCCAGCGCGTTGACCGTGAGCAGGCCCAGCGACGGCTGGCAGTCGATCAGCACGTAGTCGTAGCGGTCGAGAACCGGGTACAGCGCCCGGCCCAGGGCCTGCTCGCGCCCCACCTCGTTGACCAGCTGGATCTCCGCGGCCGACAGGTCGATGTTCGCGGGGATGAGGTCCACGCCCTCGACGCGCGTCCGGACCAGGACCTCCTCGGTGGACACGGAGTTGTCCACGAGCAGGTTGTAGACGGTCAGGTCGAGCTGGTGGTGCGGGATGCCCAGACCGGCCGACAGCGCGCCCTGCGGGTCGAGGTCCACCACGAGCACGCGACGCCCGTACTCGGCCAACGCGGCGGCGAGGTTGATGGTGCTGGTGGTCTTCCCGACGCCGCCCTTCTGGTTGCACATCGACACCACCACGGCGGGCCCGTGCGAGGTCAGGGGCTCGGGCTCGGGGATCGCGGAGAAGCCCTCACCGGCGGCGGGGTCGTCCGCGCCCAGCAGCTCCGCGCGCGAGAACAACGCGGGATCCATCGCCCCAGTGTCCTGCGCCACCCGCGTCTCCTCTCGTCACCGTCTCACCCGGACCCGCCTGTCTCGCGGCCCGCGCCGTACCCACGGTCACGTTACCGTGCGCGGGGGTGGCACTCGGCCCAGACCTCGCGGAGCGTGTCGACCGTGACGAGGGTGTACACCTGCGTGGTGGTGACCGAGGCGTGTCCCAGCAGCTCCTGCACCACACGGATGTCCGCTCCGCCGTCGAGCAGGTGGGTGGCGAACGAGTGCCGGAACGAGTGCGGGGACACCTCCTGCGTCACGCCCGCGCGTGCCGCGGCCGCCGAGACCACGTTCCACAGGGTCTGCCGCGAGACCCGGCCGCCGCGCGTGTTGAGGAACAACGCGGGTCCACCTCGCTTCGCCAGCGCGGGCCGGGCGCGCGTGAGGTAGGCGCCCACCGCCTCGCACGCCGGGCGGCCCACGGGGACGAGTCGCTCCTTGCCGCCCTTGCCGCGCAGGATCACCGTCCCGCCGTCGGGGTGGTCCAGGCCGTCGAGGTCGTCGACGTCCAGGCCGATCAGCTCGGCGGCCCGGGCCCCGGTCGCGTAGAGCAGTTCGAGCATCGCCCGGTCCCGCAGTCGCGCCGGGTCGGTGTCGACGCCCGTGTCGCCCGCCGCCTCGATCACGGCGATCATCCGATCGACGGGCAGCGCCTTGGGCAGCCGGCGCGGCGGGCGGGGCGGGGTGACCGCCGCCGCGACGTCGGTGTCGGTCACTCCGTCGTGGGTGGCGAACCGGTGCAAGCCGCGGACCGCCGCGAGGGTCCGCGCGACCGAGCTCGGGGCCAGCGGGGGGCGGCCCTCGTCCGGGTCACCGGTGGCCAGCCGGGCGCGGAAGTCCTCGACGTGCGCCTCCGTGACGGCGGTGAGGTCGTCGACGCCCACCGCGGCGAGGTGGCGGCGGTACCTGTCCAGGTCGCGACGGTAGGCGGCGAGGGTGTGGGCCGACGCGCCCTTCTCGACGGCGAGGTGGTCCAGGTACTCACGGATCCGAGCGGTCGCCCCGCCCCCGGAGGTCATCGACGATGCCCGCCGCGTCAGGGCCGGTCGATCACCGCGCGGGCCGCGAGGATGCCGGCCACCGCGATGCCGTTGACGATCCGTCCGTCGAGGACGGAGTCGACGGCCTCCGCGAACGGGATGCTCGCGACCTCCATGTCCGCCTCCTCGTGTTCGGCCTCAGGGCGCCCGACCTCGCGCAGACCCGTGGCCAGGTACACGTGCACGCGCTCGGTGCAGAACCCCGGCGAGGGGATCATCTCGATGACCGGCCGCCAGTGCTCGGCCTCGAGCCCGGTCTCCTCGACGAGCTCGCGGCGCGCGGTCCCCAGGGGGTCCTCACCCTCGACGTCGCACAGGCCGGCGGGAAGCTCCCAGAGTCGCTCCCCCACCGCGTGACGGTACTGCCGCACCAGCGTGATGCGCTGCTCGTCGTCCAGCGCCACCACCGCGACCGCGTCGTCGTGGCCGCAGACCTCCCGCTCGGCGGTGCCCCCGCCCGGCATGGTCAGGGTGTCGACACGGAGGCGCACCACCCGACCGTCGAAGATCTCCCGGCTGGAGACGGTCCGGTAGTCGTGGGACCCGGGGGCACCGCTGTCGGTCATCTGCGCTCAGTTCCCGTCCGCGGAGGCGCCGGCGGCCGACTCGGAGTCGACCTCGTCGGCGCGGACCGTCGAGGTCTTGGCGTCCGGGGCGTCGACGACGCCGGCGGAGTTCTCCCCCGCCTGACCGGAGCGCCACGGCTCGACAGGCAGCCGCATCTCGTTCTCGTAGTCCAGGGCCGCCTTGATGAAGGCCACGAACAGCGGGTGCGGCCGGGTCGGACGCGACTTGTACTCCGGGTGCGCCTGGGTGGCCACGAAGAACGGATGCTGCTCGCGCGGGTACTCGACGAACTCCACCAGGTGGCCGTCCGGGGAGGTGCCGGAGAACTGCAGACCGGACTCGGCGATCGTGTCGCGGTAGGCGTTGTTGACCTCGTAGCGGTGCCGGTGGCGCTCGGTGATCTCGGTGGTCCCGTACGCCTCGGCGACGATCGACCCCTTGGCGAGGACGGCCGGGTAGGACCCCAGGCGCATCGTCCCGCCGAGGTCGGCGTTGCCGGCGACCGCGTCGACCTGGTCGGCCATGGTCGAGATCACCGGGTGCGCGCCGTCGGGCTCGAACTCGCTGGAGGAGGCGCCCTCGAGGCCGACCGAGCGGGCCGCCTCGATGACCGAGCACTGCAGTCCGAGGCACAGCCCGAGCAGCGGGATCTTGTTCTTGCGCGACCAGGAGATCGCCCCGAGCTTGCCCTCGATGCCGCGGATGCCGAAGCCACCCGGGATGAGCATGCCGTCGACGCCGTGCAGCGCCTCGCGCGCGCCGGCCTCGGTCGTGCAGGCGTCCGACTCGACCCACCGGATGTTGACCCGCGCGTGGTGGGCGAAGCCGCCCGCCCGCAGGGCCTCGGTCACGGACAGGTAGGCGTCGGGCAGGTCGATGTACTTGCCGACGAGGGCGATCTCGACCTCCTCGCGCGGCTCGTGCACGCGCGTGAGCAGGTCGCCCCACACGGTCCAGTCGACGTCACGGAACGGCAGGTTGAGGCGGCGGATGACGTGGGTGTCGAGGTGCTCGTTGAACAGCACCTTGGGGATGTCGTAGATGCTCGGCGCGTCCGGCGTGGACACGACGCCCTCGAGGTCGACGTCGCACATGAGCGCGATCTTGGCCTTGAGGCCGTCCGGCACGTTCCGGTCCGAGCGCAGGATCAGCCCGTCGGGCACGATGCCGATCGACCGCAGCGCGGCGACGGAGTGCTGGGTCGGCTTGGTCTTGAGCTCGCCCGAGGGCGCCAGGTACGGCACGAGGGAGACGTGGAGGAAGAAGATGTTCTCCCGGCCGACCTCGTGGCGGACCTGTCGGCAGGCCTCGAGGAAGGGCTGCGACTCGATGTCTCCGACGGTGCCACCGACCTCGGTGATCACCACGTCGGGACGGCGACCCTGATCATCAGGGTCCCCCATCGCGATGATGCGTTCCTTGATGGCGTCGGTGATGTGCGGGATCACCTGGACGGTGTCGCCGAGGTACTCGCCGCGCCGCTCCTTGGCGATGACCGCCGAGTAGACCTGGCCGGTGGTGACGTTGGCCTTGGCGTTGAGGTCGCGGTCGAGGAACCGCTCGTAGTGGCCGAGGTCGAGATCGGCCTCCGCGCCGTCCTCGGTGACGAACACCTCACCGTGCTGGAAGGGGTTCATCGTGCCCGGGTCGACGTTGATGTACGGGTCGAGCTTCTGCATGGTGACGCGGAGTCCGCGGGCGGTGAGCAGCTGCCCGAGGCTCGAGGCGGTCAGCCCCTTGCCCAGCGACGACGCCACGCCGCCGGTGACGAAGATGTGCTTGGTCGCGGACCGCGATGCGGCTCGATTCAGTGCCAAGGGGACTCCCGTGTCCATACGCCGGAATGGATGAATGCTGGTGCGGCTCCGGTGCACCCCACGGGGCTTCAGGCTATCACCGCTACGGCGTCGGGGGGAGCGGCGGCGCCGCGGCCGACGCATCCGGCGCGAGACCGTAGTGACCCTGCTCACGGGCGAGTTGTTCGGCCAGCGCTAACGCCGTCGCCAGCCGGCCGGCGTCCGTTCCCGCGTCGTCGACGGTCGAGACGTCCTCCTCGCCGGAGGATCGCAGCACGCCCACCGCGTCGTGGCCGGCGCCCTCTCCGAGGCGGGCGGAGACCACGGTTCCCGCGCCTTCACGGTCGAGCGTCCGGGCCAGGGCGGCCACGCGGACGGCGGTCGACTCCTGCTCCTGCGGGCCGGTGACGACGAGCGCCAGCTGACCGGGCCGGAGAGTGCCGGGTTCGAAGTCGATGACGTCCGCGTCCGCGAGGGTGGTGAGCACGGTCGCCCGGTCCTCGTCCCCCAGATGCGGCTCGGCGTCCTCGGCGCGCAGCAGCCCCGCGCGGCCGAGCGCGGTGCCGAGCTGGGTGCCCAGGTCGGCGTCGGCGGCCGGGGCGGTGCCGATCGGCAGGTTGGCCACGAGTGCCTGCAGCTCCGAGTCGGCGGCCGGGTCCACGGCCTTGTCGGTGAGGGTCACGCGGCCGGCGTCGATGCCGCCCGCCGCGGCGATGACGTCACCCGCCGCCGTGACGTCCTCCTCGGCCGCACCGGGTGCCACGACGATGAGGACCGGCCGACCGTCGAGCCGACCGTCCAGGACGGCCGGCGTCAGGTCCGCCGCCAGGCCGTCCAGCCGGTCGACCGCCCTGCGCTCGGCGGCGAGGTCGTCCTGCGCCGCCTCGAGCCGCGCCGCCGTGGTCTCCTCGCGGTCGACGACCGCGTCCCGGATCGACGTCGCGACGGACGTGGACCCGAGGACGACCCCCACCGCGAGGGCGAGGAAAACGGCCACCAACGTCAGGACATGGCGGCGCATCGAGATCAACGGACGAGCCCCTGGACCCACAGCGCGAAGGAGTTCCAGGTCTCGATGGCCCAGAGCAGGAGGTCCTGGGCGGCGTCGCGGGCCACCACGACGGCGGCGACAGCGACCAGGGCGGCGAGCACGATCAGCGCGAGGCCGATCCCCGAACCGCGGGAGCGGTAGAGGGTGGCGCAGGCGTGGGCGTGCACGAGTCGCGAGGAGACGGTCGTGTCGACCATGGTCGACGACGGCGCGGAGGCCGGGCGGAAAACGTTCTCCAGGCCCCGGTCGTCCCCGGTGACCACGATCATCTCCGCCCCGCCGTGGTAGGCCAGCAGGAGCGCCATGTCCCGCGCCGTCGCGGCGGCCGGGAACGTCGTGGCGCCGACCCCGAGCTCGGTGATCTTCTCCAGCCCCTCGGCCCGGCCGTCACGATCCGCCGGCACGACGAGGACGGCGCCGTCGGTGAGGACCTCGTCGGAGACCTCGGTGGGGGTGGCGACGACGACGTCGGCCGCCAACCGGGCCGAGCGCAGCAGCTCGGCGCCCCCGTCGACGCCCACGAGGAGCGGGCGGTACTCCCGGATGAACGGCTTGAGCTCGGCCAGCTGGGCACGCGAGGACGCGTCGCCCGTGACCACCACGACGTGACGGTCGGTGAACTCGACATCGATCTCGGGCAGCCCCTCGCCGTCGAGCAGGAGTGGATGCTCGAGGCTGAGGAACTCGGTCGCGTTGGCCAGGTGCGCCAGCGCCGACTCGACGTAGTTCTTCTCCGCGCGGTCGACCTCGGCGAGCAGGGTCGCGGAGTCGACCTCGCGGCCACCGGCGAGTTCGTCCTCGGACTTGACGGAGTAGATGACCCCGTCGTCGATGCGGACCCGGGTCCCGTCGGTGACATCGGCCAGGTCGGCGTCCTCGATGACGGGCACCGTCGAGGCGGCCAGGGTGCGGAAGGCCGCCCGGGGCAGCATCTCCTCACCCGCGGCGGGGACGTGCACCACGGCCGCCACCTCCGCCTCGACGAGTGCGTGGGCCGTCTCCGCCGTGGTGCGGTTGAGGTCGAGGACGGCGACGTCCTTGGCGCCGAGCCTCCTCGGTACCGGAGTCCCCGGCTCGATCCGGCGCACGGTGCCCACGACACCGGCGAGGTCCTGGGAGCGACGATTGAGCAGACCCGACATCTTCATGCGCACGAGTATCACGCGTGTGATTCGAGTGACGAGGGAGGTCACCCCGGCGTGTCGCCTTAACGGTCGATCTCAGCTTGAGACTTTTCGTACTGGGCCTTCTCCAGCAGCTCCCTCGCGTGGGCGAGTCCGGTATCGGTGTCCTCGAGTCCCGCGAGCATCCGTGCCAGTTCGGTTACGCGGTCGGCGTCCGCGACCGCCGTGACCCCGGAGACGACGACACCGGAACTCCCGGTGTCGGCGCCCGCGGGGTCGGCGTCCTTGTGAACGACCAGGTGGGTATCGGCGTAGGCCGCGACCTGCGCGAGGTGGGTGACGGCGATGACCTGGTGGGTCCGCGCCAGGCGGGCCAGTCGCTTGCCGATGCTCAACGCGGCCCGGCCTCCGACGCCGGCGTCGACCTCGTCGAACACCAGCGTGCCCCCGCCCGAGCGTTCGGCCAGGACCACTTCGAGCGCGAGCATGACCCTCGACAGCTCGCCGCCTGACGCGCCCTTGCCGAGAGGCACCGGCCCCGAGGGCCCGTCGAGCGCCAGTTCGACGTCGTCGAGCCCGCTCTCGGTGGCGCCGTCGAGCCCGTCCCCCGACGGGGTGACGCGGACGGTGAGGCGGGCGCCACCCATCGACAACTCGGCGAGCTCGGCCGTCACCCGGGCGGCGAGGTCCTCCCCCGCCGCGCGCCGGACGGCGGTCAGCGCGGCGCCGCGTTCGCACAGTTCCGCCGCGAGCCGCTCCACCGTGGCGCGCAGCTCGGCGACGGCGGTCTCGGAGGTGTCGACCTCCCCCAGTCGGGTCCGGGCTCTGGCGGCCCAGGCGATGACGTCGTCGACGTCCGTACCGTACTTGCGCGTCAGCGCGCGGAGATCGTGTCGTCTCTCCATCGCCGAATCCAGGTCGGCGGAGTCGACGGGCAGCTCGGCGAGGTACAGGCCGAGCTCGGTGGCCGCGTCCCCGAGCGCGGCGACGGCCTGTCCGATGCTCGTGGCGATGGGGTCGAGCGCAGGGTCCCCGGCGCCTGCCAGCCGCTGCCGCAGCTGGTCGAGCACACCCACCATCGGCTCAGTGGTCTCGCCGTCACCGGTGAGCGCCTCGTGGGCCCGCCCGGCCACCTCGCGTAGCTCCTCGGAATCGGTCAGGCGGCGGATGAGCGCATCGAGTTCGGCCTCCTCGCCAGGCTGTGGGTCGAGGGAGTCGATCTCCTCGAGCCCCATGCGCAGCAGGTCCGCCTCGCGGGCGAGCTCGCGGGCCCTACCGGTGCGCTCGGCCAGTGAGCGTTCGGCCTGACGCCACCGCCTGTAGGTCTCGCGGTACGCCTCGAGCGCGGCGCGGGCGTCGTCACCGCCGTGCGCGTCGACGGCGTCGCGCTGCCGGTCCGGGCGCAGCAGACGGAGTTGGTCGTTCTGTCCGTGTACGGCGAGGACCGGCGCGCAGAAGCGGGCGAGGGTGCCGGCAGGGACGGAACGACCGCCGAGCCGGGCGCGCGAGCGACCGTCCGCGCCGACCCGTCGGGCGGCTATCACGCTGCCGTCCTCGTCGAGGTCGACGTCGGTGTCCTCGAGGAGGTCGTCGAGATCCCGGCGATCGGCCGGGTCCATCGTGGCGGTCGCGGACAGGTCGAAGCGCCCCTCGACGACCGCCTTGTCCGTTCCCCGGCGCACACGGCCGGGGTCGGCGCGACCCCCGGCCAGCAGCCTCAGACCGGTGACGACCATCGTCTTGCCCGCGCCCGTCTCTCCGGTGAGGACGGACAGTCCTGGCGAGAAGTCGGCGACGGCCTCGTCGATGACGCCGAGGCCGCTGATCCGGAGTTCCGTGAGCACGCACCCACCCTAGGTGAGCGGCCGGACACCCGATCGTCCGCGCCACCCGGTCACCGGCAACTGGAACTTGGTGACCAGGCGATCGGTGAACGGCGAATCGTCGAGCCGCACCCACTTGACCGGGCGTCGACCGCGGACCACTTCGACGCGGCTACCCGGCGGTGCGTCGACCAGGCGCCGCCCGTCGAGGACGACCACGGCCGGGCCCGAGTGCACTCCGGTCTCCACCGCGACCCTGGAGGTGGGCGCCACGACCATGGGCCGGGCGAAGAGCGCGTGGGCGTTGTTCGGCACGACGAGGATGGCGTCGAGCTCGGGCCAGACGATGGGGCCCCCGGCGGAGAACGCGTATGCGGTGGATCCCGTGGGGGTGGAGACCAACATGCCGTCGCAACCGTAGTCGCTGACGGGGCGGCCGTCGATCTCGACGGAGGCCTCGAGCACGCCCTGTCGTGCCACCTTCTCGATGCTGACCTCGTTGAGCGCCCAGTCGTGCGCGAGCCGGGTCTCGCCGTTGATGACCGTCGCCTCGACCGTCATCCTCTCCACGACGCGGTAGTCGCGTGCGGCGATCTGCTCCACGACGCCGCTCAGAGAGGAGACCTCGGACTCGGCGAGGAAGCCGATGTGTCCGAGGTTGACCCCTAGCACGGGCACGTCCGCTGCGTGGGCGTACTGGCAGGCGCGCAGGAACGTCCCGTCCCCGCCCAGGACCAGGACGAGCTCGCATCCCTCAGCGGCGGCGGGCGTGTCGGGGACGCACTCCACTCCACCGCCGGTGGCGACCCGGTCCCGGGTGTCCTCGAGAACCCGGACGGCGATGCCCCGCTCCGCGCACGCGTCGACCACCTGCGCGACCGTCGCGACGATGTCCGGTCGGGCGATGTTGGGTTCGAGCAGGATGCGCCGGGGCTGCTCGGATCCGGGGATGTCATTCATCGTGGGCCCTCCTCGACTGCCGTGCGGATCGCGTGTCGCGACTCGTCGGTGAGGTCCGCCGGCTCTCCCGATGCGGACCTGCGCAGGTGCAGGAAATACTCGACGTTGCCGGACGGGCCGGGAAGCGGACTGGCCACGCAGCCCAGGAGTTCGAGCCCCAGTCCCGCGGCCGCGTGGGCGACACCGGTGACGGCCTCGATCCGCAGCTCGGGGTCACGGACGACGCCGCCCTGCCCGACGCGGTCGCGCCCCACCTCGAACTGTGGCTTGACCATCGGGAGGAGATGCCCGCCCGGCCGCGTGCACAGAGCGAGCGCCGGCAGCACGAGCGGCAGGGAGATGAACGACAGGTCGGACACCACGAGATCGACCTCCCCACCGATGTCCCCCGGGGTGAGCGACCGGACGTTGGTCTTGTCGTGGACGCCGACGCGCTCGTCGCTGCGCAGTCGCCACACCAGTTGTCCGTACCCCACGTCGACGGCTTCGACACGGGCTGCGCCCCGGCTCAACAGCACGTCGGTGAAGCCGCCGGTGGAGGCTCCGGCGTCGAGACAGCGCGCCCCGTCGACGGTCACGCCGGCGAAGGTGTCGAGGGCGCCGACCAGCTTGTGGGCGCCGCGGGACGCCCAGTCCGGCTCGTCGGATGCGGTGAGCGCGATCGAGGTGGTGGGTTCGACCTGGGTGGCGGGTTTGGTGGCGGCCACCCCGTTGACGATGACGCGCCCGGAGTCGATGAGGTCCCGCGCCCGTTCGCGACTGTCGCACATCTTGCGACGTACCAGTTCGGCGTCGAGCCGCATGCGTCTGGCCGCCATCAGCGTCGGTTGTCCAGGGCCGTGAGAGCCTGCGCGAGGAGCTCGTGGGCGGCGTCGAGCGCGGCGACCTGGTCGTCGCGGACCGCCCCGCCGCCGGCGTCGGTCCCCGGCGCGCCGACCGAGTCGCCGAGCAGGTCGTCGAACGCCGAGCGGAGCTCGTCGATGTCGGGCCCCGTGGGCCCGGGACGTGGATGGGGTCCGGGGGTGGTCACGGCCTACACGCTAGCCGACGACGAGTCCCGCATCCGCGAGCCGGGATCGGAGGCCGTCTCCGCCCGCGGACACCTGCGACACGTCGTGACGCCACGCCAGTGCGATCACGGCTCGGGCCAGATCCAACCCGTGCAGATGGTCCGGGACTACGGAGAGGTGTAGCACCCCGGCCTCGACCGCGCCGTCGAACTCAGCGGTGTGCGGGATCCGGGACGCGTCGGCGGGCTCGGCGAGAGCCGACAGGTCGGGCGCGAGATGGGTGGGGCGCCGGTGCGGATCCGCCGACAGCAGGTGGGTCTGGTCGTGGACGCCGGTGAGGACCATCAGCGCGGGCATCCCGGCGGCGACGGCTCCCTCAATGTCCGTGTCGAGTCGGTCGCCTATCACCAGGGGGCGTGTGGACCCGACGCGGTCCGCGGCAGCACGCAGCACGCCAGCCGCGGGCTTCCCGGCGACGACGGGCTCGCGATCCGTGGCGGCCCGCAAGGCAGCGACGAGGGATCCGTTGCCGGGGAGCAGACCCCGTTCGGTCGGAAGGGTCGTGTCGACGTTAGAGGCGATCCAGGGCACGCCTCGGCGGATCGCGAGGCAGCCCTCCGCGAGGTCGGCCCAGGTCAACTCTCGCGACAGGCCCTGCAGCACGGCGTCGGGCCGGTCGTCGGCGGAGAGGACGACATCGTAGCCGCCCTCCCGGGCGAGTTCCCGGAAACTATCGTGACCGACGACCAGGACCCTCGAGCCCGGGGCGACGTGGTCGCGCAGCATGACCACGGCGGCCTGTGCGCTGGTCATGACCTCGTCGGGCCGCGTGGTGAATCCCAGTTCGCGGAGGTGGGCGGCGGTGTCCTCCGGGGACCGGCTAGCGTTGTTGGTCACGTACACCACGGGCAGGCCCGCCCGCTCGAGCGCGTCGGCGGCGCCGGGGATCGGCTCAGTGCCGCGGATCAGTGTGCCGTCGAGGTCCACGAGGAGTGCATCGTGGGCCTCGGCCAGGGTGGTGACGCTCACCGCGATCAGTCCTCCAGTTCGGCCAGACGAGGCGCGGCGCCGGTGACGTCCTCGGGGTCGGCGGAGAGTGCGTGGCGGAACCACTCCGCCGCCTCGTCCCTGCGGTCGGAGGCCAGGAGGACCTCCGCGTAGGCGTAGTCGAGCCGGGCGGCGGACTCGCCGCGGGCGTCGGCGTCGACGCCGGCGTCCTGCAGGGTCACGAGGGCGGCGTCGAGCTGGCCCATGTCGACACGGGCTCCCGCCTCGACGATGCGCAGTTCGATCAGCTCGTCGGCGTCGAGCATCCGCGACTCGTCACCGCGGGCGAGTTCTATGGCGCGCTGCGGGCGCTCGAGCCCGCGCTCGCAGTCGGCCATCATCGCGAGCAGACCGGGCCCGCCGGAGATGCGTCGGGCGGCCCGGAGCTCGCTGAGCGCCTCGGACCACTCGCCGGCACGGTAGGCCAGGACGCCGAGGGTCTCGCGGACGACGCCGATGCGGCCGGCGCGGTTCTTGGCGGCGCGGCCGTGCGCCAGAGCGAGCTGCGGGTCGTCGTCGACGAGGTGCATGGCGGCGACCAGGTGCTTGGCGACTGTTTCCGCGTTCGACTTGTCAAGGCTGCGCAGGTCGCGACGGACGTCGGCGTCGAGGTCGGCGGCCTCGATATCGTCGGGCAGGGCTGGCTCATCGGCGCGGGCTGCCTGACGTGCGTCCTGACCGGGGCGGCCTTCGCTCCTGCGGGCGCCCACCGGCCGATCCCCGCGTCCGGTGACTCCGCGTGGGCCGCCGCCCCGCCGGTCTCCGCTCGGGGCGCCACCACTGCGCTCACCGCCGGAGGCGCCGGTGCGTCGATCGCCGCCGGCGCGGCCACTGGCCGTGGCCCTCCGGGGACTGCCCGCGGCGCGGGGAGCGCCGTCCCCTCGACGCGGGTCCCGGTCGGAGGATGAGCGCTCGCCGCTACCGCGCCGTTCGCCGGACTCGCTCCTGTCGGGGCGGGGGGTGTCGGAACCGTCGTATCGCTTCCCGCGGCGCTCCCCGTAGGAGCTGTTGTCGCGTCGCTGCTCTCGCGGGGCCCGGTCGCCCCGGCGGGGTACGTCGCGGTCGCCGCGTCGGGGCGAGCGGTCTGCGTTCTCGGACCGGGGTTCGTTCACGTCGTTCACCTTACGTGCGCCGGTTGGTCCGGCACGGAGTGGGTAGAAGGGGCACAAATGCGACCAGCGGGAGGAACTGTGAAGTCCCTCCCGCTGGTCATG
>NZ_BCSL01000014.1:0-80688 GCF_001570845.1 Dietzia papillomatosis NBRC 105045
CATCTCGACGCTGGTCTCGCCCGGCTCGTCGCCCGTGACGCGGGGTGCCGACGGATCCAGTTCGTAGGCGCGCCACGCGACCTCCACCTCGGTGTCGGGATGCTCGACCCGGAAGGAGTCCAACGCCGCCTCCAGGTGCCGTTTGCCGATCCAGCAGAACGGACAGATGACGTCGGACCAGATGTCGATGCGCATACCCGGGTGCAACGCCCCGGCGAGGTCCGGGATTCCGAGGAGGCCCGGGTAGCATGGACCGGCCCGGTCCCACGTTCGGACCGCGGTGTCAGCCCGGGCGGCCCGTCGCCGCCCGACGTCCACTGCCGAGGAGATCGTCCCCCGTGTCCGAGAACCGCATGCCTCAAGCCGATGTCGACGCGACGGGTGCGGCCACCGTGACCACCGTCATCCCGGCCGGTGAGCCGGCGGGCAAGATCCTCGCCGAGCGCGAGCTCCAGTCGCGCAGCGGGCCGGAGACCATCGTCGTGGTGCGCGACCCGGAGGGCACCCTTCGGGATCTGTCGTGGGCGCCGGAGGCGGACACCGAGGTCGAGCTCGTCCGCGCCGACACCGAGGACGGCCGGTCGGTGATCCGACACTCGTGTGCGCACGTGCTCGCCCAGGCCGTGCAGGACAAGTTCCCCGAGGCCAAGCTCGGCATCGGGCCGCCGATCGAGAACGGCTTCTACTACGACTTCGACGTCGCCGAGCCCTTCACCCCCGAGGACCTCAAGGACCTCGAGAAGCGGATGAAGAAGATCATCAAGGCCGGTCAGCGCTTCTCGCGCCGCGAGTACGCCTCGCTCGACGAGGCCCGGGCCGAGCTGGCCGGCGAGCCGTACAAGCTCGAGCTCATCGAGGACAAGGGTCGAGCGGACGCCGGCGACGAGAGCGGCGCCGAGGCGCTCGAGGACTCCGAGATCATGGAGGTGGGCGCGGGCGCACTCACCGCGTACGACAACCTCAACCCCCGGACCGGTGAGGTCATCTGGTCCGACCTGTGCCGCGGGCCCCACACCCCGACCACCAAGTTCATCCCCGCGTTCACGCTCACCCGCTCATCGGCCGCCTACTGGCGGGGCGACCAGAGCAACGCCGGCCTCCAGCGCATCTACGGCACCGCGTGGGAGAGCACCGAGGCCATGGACGCCTACCTCGACCGACTGGCCGAGGCGGAGAAGCGCGACCACCGGCGGCTCGGCACCGAGCTCGACCTGTTCAGCTTCCCCGACGAGATCGGTTCCGGTTTCCCGGTGTTCCACCCGCGCGGCGGAATCATCCGCAACGAGATGGAGCAGCACTCCCTCAGGCGCCACCTGGCCGCCGGCTATTCGCTGGTCAACACCCCACACGTGACCAAGGGGGATCTGTTCCGCAAGTCGCAGCACCTGAGCTGGTACTCGGAGGGTATGTTCCCCCCGATGGTGCTCGACGCCGAACACGACGCGGACGGCAACGAGACCAAGCCGGGGCAGGACTACTACGTCAAGCCCATGAACTGCCCGATGCACAACCTCGTATTCGACTCCCGCGGTCGCTCGTACCGTGAGCTGCCACTGCGGATGTTCGAGTTCGGCACCGTCTACCGGTACGAGAAGTCGGGCGTGATCCACGGGCTCACCCGCGCCCGCGGCTTCACCCAGGACGATGCGCACATCTACTGCACCGAGGAGCAGATGGAGGGCGAGATCGCCTCCGTGCTCTCGTTCATCATCTCCCTCCTGCGTGACTACGGTCTCGACGACTTCTATCTGGAACTGTCCACCAAGGACCCGGAGAAGTACGTCGGCGGCGACGAACTGTGGGAGCGGGCCACCGAGACCCTGCGCCGCGTGGCGACGAATTCCGGGCTCGAACTCGTGCCGGACCCGGGCGGGGCCGCCTTCTACGGTCCCAAGATCTCCGTGCAGGCACGTGACGCGATCGGCCGCACCTGGCAGATGTCGACCGTGCAGCTCGACTTCAACCTGCCCGAGCTGTTCGATCTGACCTACAACGCCGCCGACGGGACCAAGAAGCGCCCCGTCATGATCCACCGCGCGCTCTTCGGCTCGATCGAGCGGTTCTTCGCCGTGCTCCTCGAGCACTACGCAGGCCTGTTCCCCGCGTGGCTCGCGCCCGTGCAGGTGGTGGGCATCCCCGTCGCGGAGGCGCACGAGAAGCACCTCGAGGACGTGATCGACGAACTGCGCGGCAGGGGCATCCGAGCCGAGCTCGACACGTCCGACGAGCGGATGCAGAAGAAGATCCGCAACCACACCACCGGCAAGGTCCCGTTCATGCTGCTGGCCGGCGACCGCGACGTGGAGGCCGGCGCCGTGAGCTTCCGGTTCCCCGACGGCACCCAGCTCAACGGTGTCTCGCGCAACGCCGCCATGGACAAGATCGCCTACTGGATCAACTCGCGCCGCAACGACGTGCCCACCGCGGAGCGCGTGTGACGTCCGGGGACTCGGTGCCGACCGAGGAATACCGCCAGTTCGGCGTGGGCGAGGACCGTCTCCAGCTGCTGTGGGCGCCCTACCGGATGTCCTACATCGCGGAGACCCGCCCGGAACCCGCCGAGGGGATGACGGGGGAGCCGTTCCTCGACATCCCCCGGATGAGCGACGAGGACGGGCTGGTGGTCGCCCGGGGCGACCATGTCTACGTCGTACTCAACCTCTTCCCGTACAACCCGGGTCACGCCATGGTGGTGCCGTACCGCAAGGTGGCGAACCTGGAGGACCTGGACGACGACGAGTCCCGTGAGCTGATGTCCTATACGCAGCACCTGATCCGGGTCGTCAAGGCGGTCTCGGCACCCGATTCGTTCAACGTCGGGCTTAACCTCGGCGGCGCGGCCGGCGGGTCGCTGTCCGACCATCTGCACCAACACGTCGTCCCACGCTGGATCGGGGACGCCAACTTCATTACGGTGACCAGCGGCACCAAGGTACTGCCGCAGCTCCTCCGTCAGACACGGCAGCTGCTCGCCGAGGCGTGGTCCACCACGGGGTCCCCGGCTACCGTGCCCGGGTCGACCACACCTTCTAGGTAAGCGGGGGGACGAATGCTCAGCGAGTACGGAAGGTCGGGGGTCACCCGGGTGACGCACCCGTTCGCGACGCTCCTCGTCCGGGCGGGCGTCACGGCCAACGGCATCACCCTGACGGGGCTCGTGCTGACCAGCGCCGCGGCCGTCGCCCTGTTCGGCAACGGACTGCTCGTCGCGGGCGCGATCGTCATCGCGTTGTGCACCCTGCTCGACCTGGTCGACGGCGCCGTCGCGCGTGCCGGCGGCGGCGGATCGCCCTACGGCGCCCTGGTCGACGCGGTGTCCGACCGGGTCGCGGACGGCGTGATCCTGTCCTCCCTGCTGTGGTGGCTCGTCCACGCCGAGCCCGACAACCGCTACGCCCTCGTCATGCTCCTGGCCTGCCTGGTGCTGTCACAGGTGGTGTCCTACTCCAAGGCCCGCGCGGACGCCGGCGGCCTGCGTACCCCCGGCGGGCTCATGGAGCGCGCGGACCGGCTGGTGCTCATCCTGCTCGGCGCCGGGCTCGAGGGACTGGGTGTCCCGTGGGCCCTCGAGGTCGGGCTCACCGCCGTCGCGGTGGGCAGCCTCGTCACGGTCGTCCAGCGGGTGTGGGGCGGGCGCACCGACTACCTCCGGCGCGTGGCCCACGAGGACGTCGCCACCGCACCGGCCACGGGGCCGGGAGACCGATGAGCGACGTGCCCGAGCGCCTGTCCGACCTGGGCTACGCGGCCGGGTGGGCCGTGGTCCGGGCCCTCCCCGAAGGCCTGGCGCGGGCGCTCTTCCGCACGGGCGCCGACATCGCCGCCCGTCGGCAGGGCCCCGATTCCCAGCTGCGCAGGAATCTCGCCCGGGTCCTCGGCGTCGCCCCGGCGGAGGTCCCCGACGAGCTCATCCGCGACTCCTTCCGGTCCTACGCCCGGTACTGGCGGGAGGCGTTCCGCCTGCCGTCCATGGACCGCGAGGCCGTCGCCCGCGAGATGGACCGCACCATCGACGGGATCGAGCACCTGGACGCGGCTCTCGCGCAGGGGCGTGGCGTCGTGGTGGCGCTACCCCACTCGGCCAACTGGGACCTCGGTGGCACCTGGCTCGCGCGGCGGTACGGCGGGTTCGCCACGGTCGCGGAACGCCTCAAGCCGGAGTCGCTCTACCAGCGCTTCCTGGACTATCGCGAGAGTCTGGGGTTCACCATCTACCCACATACGGGCGGACCCACCCCACCGCTCGACGCGCTGCGGGACTACCTCGCCGGAGGCGGCATCGTCGCTCTGCCGGGGGAGCGGGACCTGCGCCGGACCGGTGTGCCCGTGACGTTCTTCGGCGAGACCACCCGCATGCCCGCCGGGGCCGCCAGGCTCGCGGTGGAGACCGGCGCACCGTTCCTCGTGGCCCAGTTCTGGTACGACGGCCCCGACACGATGCGCGTGCGGGTCACCCCGCCGATAGACGTCTCCGGGGGAGTCGAGCCCGCCGTCCAGGCGATGGCCGATCTGTTCGCCGAGGGCATCGCCCGCCACCCCGCGGACTGGCACATGCTGCAGCCCCTGTGGCTCGACGACCTGTCGGCCGAGCGGCGAGAGCGGATCGAGGGCTGATCCGGCCGTGCGTATCGGCATGATCTGCCCCTACTCCTTCGACGCCCCCGGCGGAGTACAGGCCCACGTCGTGGACCTCACGGAGGAGCTCCGCCGTCGCGGGCACACCGTCCGCGTCCTCGCGCCGGGCAGCCCCGGCAGTGCCCCGGTCTCCGGTATGACGCTGACCGGGCCGGGCGTCCCGATCCCGTACAACGGGTCCGTCGCCCGGCTCAGCTTCGGGCCCGCGACCTGGCGAGCGACCCGGCACTGGCTCCGCGAACAGCCCCTCGACGTGCTGCACATCCACGAACCCAACGCCCCCGGGGTCGGCATGTTCGCTCTCGCGATGTGTTCGGGCCCCATCACGGCGACCTTCCACACCTCCACCACCGGGTCGATGATCCTCGACGCCGCGGACGGCGTCCTGGCGCCGCTGCTCGAGAAGATCCGTGGCCGCATCGCCGTGTCGAGCCTGGCCCGCCGCTGGCAGATGGAGGCCCTGGGCTCCGACGCCGTGGAGATCCCCAACGGTGTCGACGTGGGCGCCTTCAGCGACGTCGACACCTCAGGGGAGCCGACCGACGCCCCGACCGTGACGTTCCTCGGCCGTTACGACGAGCCCCGGAAGGGGATGGGGGTCCTCGCCGCCGCGCTGCCGGCCGTCCTGCGCGAGGTGCCGGACCTGCGCCTGCGGATCATGGGCGACGGCGACGAGCACGCCCTGCGGGCACGGCTGCCCGCCGGTCTGGACGTGGAGTTCCTCGGCCGCGTCGACGACGCCCGCAAGGCCGCCGTCCTGGCCGCCGCCGACGTCTACTGCGCCCCCAACACCGGCGGCGAGAGCTTCGGCATCGTCCTCGTGGAGGCCATGGCCGCCGGCACCGCGGTCGTCGCCTCGGACCTCGACGCGTTCCGCCGGGTCCTGCGCGACGGGGAGTGCGGAGAACTCGCGGCGGTCGGGGACGCCGACGCCCTCGCCGGCGCCCTCAAGGCTGTCCTGACCGACCCCGCCCGCCGGGCCGAGCTGTGCACCAGTGGCAGCGAGGCCGTCCGGGAGTACGACTGGCCCGTCGTGGCGGACCGGGTGATCCGCGTGTACGAGACGATCCGCGCGCCGGGGGAGACGCTCCGTGTCCGTTGAGCTGATCGTCCTCGTCGTCGTCGTCGTTCTCGTCGCGGCCCTGGCCGCTGCCCTGCTCGGCGCCTACCTCACCGCCCACCGGCTGGACCGGCTGCACATCCGCACCGACCTCGCCCGCGCCGCGCTGGCCGGCGCCCTGGAGCGGCGCCACGCGGTCGCCGCCGCGGTCGCGCGTGACCTCGCCGACCGCGACCCACCGGGGGCCTACCGCCTGTTCCACGCGCTGGCCCGCGCCCGAGCGCATCCCCCGGACGCCGTCGCCGGGCCCGACCCGGCGCCCCAGCCGCCGCCGCGCCGGAGGACCGACCGGGCCGACGACGACGAGCCCGGCGAGAACGCAGAACTGGCCGAGAACACGCTCGGCATGATGCTGGCCGCGCTCGACGTGGAGGCACTGCCCGTCGACCTCGCCAGCGAACTCGAGGACGCCACCGACCGCGTCTCCATGGCCCGCCGCTTCTACAACGACGCCGTGCGGGACACCCGAGGTCTGCGCGAGCAGACCGCCGTCCGCGCCCTCCGACTGGCCGGCCGGGCCCCCATGCCCGACTACGTCGAGCTCGTCGACGCCCCGCCCCCGCGCGCCTGACCCACCCGGGCGGGACGGCGGTTGGGGAACGGAGGTGAGGGCGACCTACACTGGTAGGCCTGAACACGTCGTCTGAGCCAGGAAAGGCCAATTTCGTGAGCGAGCCGCAGTCGAGCGAGAACACCACCGGAACAGCCCGCGTCAAGCGGGGCATGGCCGAGATGCTCAAGGGCGGCGTCATCATGGACGTCGTCACCGCCGAGCAGGCGAAGATCGCCGAGGACGCCGGTGCCGTGGCCGTCATGGCCCTCGAGCGTGTTCCCGCCGACATCCGCGCCCAGGGCGGCGTCGCTCGCATGAGCGACCCCGACCTGATCGACGGCATCATCGAGGCCGTCTCGATCCCGGTGATGGCCAAGGCCCGCATCGGCCACTTCGTCGAGGCCCAGATCCTGCAGGCACTCGGCGTGGACTACGTCGACGAGTCCGAGGTCCTCACCCCGGCCGACTACACCAACCACATCGACAAGTTCGCCTTCACCGTGCCGTTCGTCTGTGGCGCGACCAACCTCGGCGAGGCGCTGCGCCGCATCACCGAGGGCGCGGCCATGATCCGCTCCAAGGGTGAGGCCGGCACCGGCGACGTCTCCAACGCCACCACCCACATGCGGTCGATCCGCCAGCAGATCCGCAAGCTCCAGAGCCTGCCGGAGGACGAGCTGTACGTGGCGGCCAAGGAGCTGCAGGCCCCGTACGAACTCGTCAAGGAGGTCGCGGAGAAGGGCAAGCTCCCCGTGGTGCTGTTCACCGCCGGCGGCATCGCCACCCCCGCCGACGCCGCGATGATGATGCAGCTCGGCGCCGAGGGCGTCTTCGTCGGTTCCGGCATCTTCAAGTCCGGCAACCCGTCCGAGCGGGCCAAGGCGATCGTCAAGGCCACCACCTTCCACGACGACCCGGAGATGCTCGCGAACATCTCCCGCGGCCTCGGCGAGGCCATGGTCGGCATCAACGTCGACGACATCTCGGAGCCCCACCGGCTCGCCGAGCGGGGCTGGTGACCCGCCGGTGGCGAAGATCGAGGACATCCTCGACCTCGAGCGGATCGACCGCGACCTCTACCGGGGCCCCGCGATCCGCACCCATCTCCAGCGCACCTTCGGCGGACAGGTGGCCGGTCAGACCCTGACCGCCGCCGTCCGGACCGTGGACTCCGACAAGCACGTCCACTCCCTGCACGGGTACTTCATCCGCCCGGGGATCCCGGACGTGCCCACCGTCTATCAGATCGACCGACTGCGGGACGGGCGGAGCTTCGCCACCCGACGGGTCACCGCCATCCAGGAGGGCGAGCCGATCTTCACGATGTCGGCCTCGTTCCACCTGCGCGACCAGGATGGGATCGAGCACCAGGACCAGATGCCCCGCGTCGTCGACCCCGAGGAGATCCCCGTGCCCTCCGTCGACGACCTGGATGAGGTCCACCGCGTATTCGTCGACGAGTGGGCCCAGTGGGACATCCGGTTCGTCCCGCGTGACGGGATGCCGACCAGTTCCGCGCTGGCCGCGCAGCAGCGGGTGTGGTTCCGGTGCGTCGACACCCTCCCGGACGACGCGAACTTCCACGTGTGCACGCTGGCGTACATGTCCGACATGACCCTCCTGGGGTCGGCCAAGATCCCGCACCCGGACGAGCCGACCCAGGACGCCTCGCTCGACCACGCCATGTGGTTCATGCGTCCGTTCCGGGCCGACGACTGGCTGCTCTACGACCAGACGTCCCCGTCCGCCTCCGGGGGGCGTGCCCTGACCCAGGGGCGGATCTTCGACCGATCGGGCCGACTCGTGGCCGCCGTGACCCAGGAGGGACTGTCCCGGCGACTCAATCCCGGGGCGCAGTCGTTCCCCGTGGACACCTCCGGCTCCACGTCCGTGTCGTGACCGGACCCGCACCGACGATCGGTGTCCTCGCCCTGCAGGGTGATGTCGCCGAGCACCTGTCCCACCTCGAGGCCGTCGGCGCGCGGGCCGTCCCCGTGCGCCGACGGTCCGAACTGGACGCGGTGGACGGCCTGGTCCTACCCGGTGGCGAGTCCACCGCCATGAGCCGGTTGATGGACGTCCACGAGATGTATGAGCCCGTGGCCGAGCGGATCTCCGACGGCATGCCCGTCTACGGGTCGTGCGCCGGCATGATCCTGCTCGCCTCGGATGTCCTGGACACCCGGGCCGACGCGACCTGGTTCTCCGCGATCGACATGACGGTCCGCCGCAACGCCTTCGGACGGCAGGTCGACTCGTTCGAGGCCGACCTCGTCGTCGACGCCCTCGGCGCCGACCCGGTACGCACGGTGTTCATCCGCGCGCCGTGGGTCGAATCGGTCGGCTCCGACGTGCAGGTCCTCGCCGAGGTCCGCGCCTCCGACGGCCGAGACCACGTGGTCGCGGTGCGTCAGGGCAACGCCCTGGCCACGTCGTTCCACCCGGAGGTCACCGACGACGTGCGCGTCCATCGGTACTTCCTCGACATGGTGTGGCAGACGACCTCGTAGACTGGGCGTTCAGCGGGCCTCGAGCGCAGCCCCGCGCCGGGCCGCCGGACGGCGGGACCCGGTCCCCAGACCCCCGGAGGGCGGAACATCAATGGCAGGCCATTCCAAGTGGGCCACCACCAAGCACAAGAAGGCGGCGATCGACGCCAAGCGCGGCAAGCTCTTCGCCAAGCTCGTCAAGAACATCGAGGTGGCCGCCCGCACGGGCGGCGGTGACCCCGCCGGAAACCCCACTCTCTACGACGCCATCCAGAAGGCGAAGAAGAACTCCGTCCCGGCCGACAACGTCGAGCGCGCCCGCAAGCGCGGCGCCGGCGAGGAGGCGGGCGGCGCCGAGTGGGAGACCATCATGTACGAGGGCTACGGCCCGAACGGCGTGGCCATGCTCATCGAGTGCCTGACCGACAACCGCAACCGGGCCGCCGGCGAGGTGCGCACGGCGATGACCCGCAACGGCGGCAACCTGGCCGACCCCGGCTCCGTCGCGTACCTGTTCGCCCGCAAGGGGGAGATCGTCCTGGACAAGGGCGAGCTGACCGAGGACGACGTCCTCATGGCCGTTCTCGATGCCGGAGCCGAAGAGGTCAACGACCTCGGCGAGCAATTCGAGGTGGTCTGCGAGCCCACCGACCTGGTCGCGGTGCGCACCGCCCTGCAGGAGGCCGGGATCGACTACGAGTCCGCCGAGTCGGGGTTCCGCGCCTCGGTCGAGGTGACCGTCGACGCCGACGGTGCCGCAAAGGTCTTCAAGCTGATCGACGCGCTCGAGGACTCCGACGACGTACAGAACATCTACTCGAACATGGACGTCCCCGAGGACGTGCTGGCGAGCCTCGACGCCTGACGGCCGACCCCGCTGGTAGGGTCTCGAACGTAGGTTCTACCACCGGTCGAGGAGAGGTCGCAGATGCGCGTCATGGGTGTGGACCCGGGGCTGACCCGGTGCGGGCTCGCCCTCATCGTGACCGCCCCGGGTCGCGCGGTCACGGCGCTCGACGTGGACGTGGTGCGCACGACCTCCGACGAGCCGCTCGAGCGGCGCCTGCGGGCCGTGCACTCCGTGGCCGACGAGTGGATGGAGATCCACCGCCCGGACGTGGTGGCCATCGAGCGCGTGTTCGCGCAGAACCAGGTCTCGACCGCCATGGGTACGGCTCAGGCGGCGGGTGTCGTCGCGCTGGCGGCGGCCTACCGGGAGATCCCCGTGGCGTTCCACACCCCGTCGGAGGTCAAGGCGGCGATCACCGGTAGCGGGCGCGCGGACAAGAAGCAGATGACCCTCATGATCACTCGCATCCTGGGTCTGCAGAAGCCGCCGAGCCCGGCCGACGCCGCGGACGCGCTCGCCCTGGCCGTGTGCCACAGTTGGCGCGCGCCCATGCAGGGTCGGGTGGCCTCGCTCAATGCCCACGTCGCCCGCTCGCGGGCCGGCTTCGAGGCGAAGGTCGCGGCCGCCAGGGAAGCGGCGGCATCGGACGGGACCGGGCGGCGCGACCCGGCCGCCGACCAGGAACGCGCCCGGGCGGCCGCCCGGGGCATGGCGCGGACGAAAGGAGTGCGCTGGTGATCGCCTCGATCCGGGGGACGGTGGCCGAGATCGGCCTGGACCGCTGCGTCGTGGAGACCGGAGGCGTCGGTGTCCTCGTACACGCGACCCCGGCCGCGCTCGCGGGACTACGGCGCGGCGCGGAGGGCATGCTCCACACCGAACTCGTGGTCCGCGAGGACTCGCTCACCCTCTACGGTTTCGACTCCGTCGACGCGCGGCAACTGTTCCTCACCGTGCAGACCGTCTCCGGCGTCGGACCTCGGCTCGCGCTGGCGATCGTCGCCACACTCGAACCCGAGGCCCTCATCCGCGCACTCGGGACCGGGGACGTCAAGGCGCTGACCCGGGTACCGGGCGTCGGCAAGCGCACTGCCGAGCGGATGGTCCTCGAGCTCAAAGACAAGGTCGGCCCGGTGCCGGACGGTGACGCGGCGACCGCCGTGGGCGGGACCGGGCGCGCGCCGGCCGCCACCGAGGTGGCCGACGCCCTGGAGGGCCTGGGCTTCTCCGCCGCGGAGGCCGAGAAGACCGCCACCGCCGTACTGGACTCACAGCCCGACCTCGACCCCGCGCAGGCGCTGCGCCTGGCCCTCAAGTCACTCGGTAAGCGCTGATGACCGGTCAGAACGGCATGACGGGAGGCGGCGCGGACGCCGGGGACGGCCACGAGGCGGAGCTCTCGGCCTCGCTCACCCCGTTCGACACCGACGTCGAGGGCGCGTTGCGGCCACGCAGCCTCGGGGAGTTCATCGGGCAGGAGACCGTCCGCGAGCAACTCGATCTGGTCCTCACCGCCGCCACCCGCCGCGGAGTAGTACCCGATCACCTGCTCTTCTCCGGACCGCCGGGGCTGGGCAAGACGAGTCTGGCCATGATCGTGGCCGCCGAGCTCGGCGGTTCGCTGCGCATCACGTCCGGCCCGGCCCTCGAGCGCCCCGGGGATCTCGCCGCGATGCTCTCCAACCTCATCGAGGGCGACGTACTGTTCATCGACGAGATCCACCGCATCGCCCGGCCGGCCGAGGAGATGCTGTACCTCGCCATGGAGGACTTCCGGATCGACATCATGGTGGGCAAGGGGCCCGGGGCCACGTCGATCCCGCTGGAGATCGCCCCGTTCACCCTTGTCGGAGCAACCACGCGCTCCGGCGCGCTCACCGGTCCACTGCGCGACCGATTCGGGTTCACCGCGCACATGAACTTCTACACCGACTCCGACCTCGCCCGGATCGTCACCCGCGCGGCCGAGATCCTCGCCATCCCCGTCGACCCCGATGCCGCCCTGGAGATCGCCGGTCGCTCACGCGGAACACCCCGGATCGCCAACCGACTGCTGCGGCGGGTCCGCGACTTCGCCGAGGTACGAGCGGACGGCCGCATCACCGTGCCCGTCGCGCGCGCGGCCCTGGAGGTCTACGAGGTCGACGAACTGGGGCTCGACCGTCTGGACCGCGCCGTGCTGCGCGCGCTGCTCGTCCAGCACGAGGGCGGGCCGGTGGGCCTGAGCACGCTGGCCGTGGCGGTGGGGGAGGAGTCGACCACCCTGGAGGAGGTCTGCGAGCCCTTCCTCGTCCGCGCGGGCCTGCTCGCCCGGACCCCCCGGGGACGCATCGCGACCGCCGCGGCGTGGGACCACCTCGGGCTCACCCGCCCCGACAAGACGCCCTCCGAGCCGATGCTCCCGGTCGAGGTCGACCGGGGCCCCGGCGCGCGCGGCTGACCCCCGGGCTGGCATCCTCGGACGGGACCGTCCGTAGCCCGGACCCGACCCACCGGACCCGGAACCCGCGGGTCCACATCAGGAGGACCCCCATGGGACTGGAACTGCTGCTGCCGTTGATGATCATCGTGCTGCTCGTGCTGATGTTCATGCAGAGCTCGAAGCAGCGCAAGGCGATGAAGGAACTGCGGAAGATGCAGGAGTCCCTCGCCGCGGGGGACCACGTGCTCACCACCTCCGGCCTGCACGCCACCATCGTCGGCGTAGACACGGACACCCTCGAGCTGGAGATCGCGCCCGGGATCCGCACCCGCTGGGACCGGCGCGTCATCCGGGAGAAGTTCGACACCTCCGCCGCGCCGGAAACCGGATCGGGGACCGACGCGTCGGGTTCCCGGTAGTCGACTACCGGCGAGTAGTGTAGTGGGGCCGCCCAGCCGGAGGCCTCAGACGAAGACCGAGAGAGATCACCTGTGTCGCCAGTACGTTCTCGAGGCGCCGACGCCCGCCCCAGACCCTGGGCGCTGCTGTCCAGCTTCTTCCTGGTGCTGTTCATCCTCTTCCTCGCCGCGTTTGCCGTCGCGGACAGGGGGCTGACCCCGAAACTGGGGATCGACCTCCAGGGCGGAACCCGTGTCACGCTCATCCCCAAGGGCGATCCCGACGAGGCCGACCTGCGGCTCGCTCAGGACATCATCCGGGAGCGCGTCGACGGCCTCGGCGTCGCAGGGACCACCGTCGTCATCGAGGGCAGCAACATCGTCCTCACCGTCCCCGGCGAGGACTCCAGCCAGGCGCGCGACCTCGGCACGACGTCCCAGCTGACCATCAGGCCGGTGCTCGAGGTGCAACCCGTCGCGGAGGGGGACCGTGAGCCGGTGCCCGCCGACAAGGGCGATCGCGAGGCCGTGGCCGCCGCCGTCGAGGAGGCGCGCGCGGAACGTCAGGGCGAGCCCGCCGAGCTCATCCAGAAGCTACCCACCTTCCGGTGCCCCGAGCGGGACGTGCTCGCGGGCTTCGACGACCCGGCGCAGGCTCTCATCGCCTGCGGGGAGGGAGCCAAGTACGTCCTCGGTCCGGTGCCGCTGCTCGTCGGTGAGCCCGAGGACGGGCAGCGACTCGACGGTCAGCAGATCGTCAAGGACTCCGTGAGCCACGGTTTCAACCAGCAGGCCGGCAAGAACGAGGTCTCGTTCCGTTTCAACGCCGGTCCCGGCGAACAGGGCAGCGCCACCTGGTCGCGCCTGACGCAGGAGAACCTCCAGCGTCAGATCGCGATCCTCCTCGACGGCGAGGTGATCAGCGCCCCCGTCGTGCAGGGCGTCACGCCGGTCGGGTCCGCGACCTCCATCACCGGTGACTTCACGATCGACGAGGCGGCCTCACTCGCCGCAAACCTGCGCTACGGCGCGCTGCCCATCTCCTTCGAGGACCCCAACGTCGACAACGTCCCGGCCTCCCTCGGGCTCGCCTCCCTCGAGGCGGGACTACTCGCCGGCGCGATCGGCTTCCTGCTGGTGCTGGCCTACTCCGCGTTCTTCTACCGCCTGCTCGGCGTCCTCGCGTTCGTCTCGCTGCTGCTGTCCTTCCTGCTCACCTATGTCGTCCTGGTCTTCCTCGGCTACACGGTCGACTACAGCCTCGACCTGGCCGGGATCGCCGGCCTGGTGATCGGCATCGGTATGACGGCCGACTCCTACGTCGTGTTCTTCGAGCGGATCAAGGACGAGTTGCGCGACGGGCACCGGTTCAGATCCGCCGTGCCCCGGGCCTGGAAGAGCGCCGGCCGCACCATCGTCACCGGCAACATGGTCAGCCTCATCGGCGCCGTCGTGCTCTACCTGCTCGCCAGCGGAGAGGTACGCGGCTTCGCCTTCACTCTCGGCCTCACGACCGTCATGGACGTGTTCGTGGCCTTCACCGTGACCTGGCCGCTCGTCTACCTGGCCTCGACCCGGCCCCTGTTCGCCAAGCCGTCGGCCAACGGGATGGGCCGGATGGAGAACCTCCAGGCGGCCGCCGCCGAGCAGCGCCGGCTCGACCGACAGGCCGAGAAGGAGACCGAGGAGACCGCGGATCGCGGGGTCACGGCGACCATCCGCGGCCCGGGCGGCGACACGCTCACCGAACCCCGGACCGACCGACCCGCCACCGACGAGGAGGAGGGCCGATGAGCACTCCCACCAGCACCGCGACCGAGAGCGGCGCCCCGGCCGGCGCGCCGACCGGCAGTCTGTTCACCCGGCTCTACACCGGTACCGGCGCGTTCGGCATCGTCGCGAACCGACGCAAGTTCTACGTGCTGACCGTGGTCATCGTCGCCATCTGCCTCGCCAGCATCATCTTCCGCGGCTTCAGCTTCGGCATCGACTTCACCGGCGGTACCAAGCTCTCCATGCCCGCGGGCAATCACGACCAGGACCGCGTAGCCGCGGTCGTCGAGGAGGCCATCGGCGAGGAGCCCCAGACGGTCCAGGTCGTCGGCGCGGGGGCCGCGCGGATCGTCGAGGTCGAGACCCGGTTCCTCACCAGTGACGAGATCCGCGCCGCCAAGAACGCGATGTTCGAGGAGTTCCAGCCCGTCACCTCGGACGGGGTCGCCTCGGTCGAGGCGATCGGCGACTCCGCCCGCAGCGAGAGCTGGGGTGGTCAGGTCACCAAGAACGCGCTGATCGCCCTCGGCGTGTTCCTCGTGATCGTCTTCGGCTACATCGCCTTCCGCTTCGAATGGCAGATGGCAACGGCCGCGATCGTCGCGCTGCTGTTCGACGTGGTGACCACCGCCGGGGTCTACTCGATCATCGGCTTCGAGGTCACTCCCGCCACGGTCATCGGCCTGCTGACGATCCTCGGTTTCTCTCTGTACGACACGGTGATCGTGTTCGACAAGGTCGAGGAGAACACGCGGGGCATCAGACACACCGCCACACGGACCTACGCCGAGGAGGCCAACCTCGGCGTCAACCAGACTCTCATGCGGTCCATCCACACCACCATCATCGGTGTCCTGCCGCTGCTGGCGCTGGTCGTGATCGCCGTGTGGATCCTCGGCGTGGGTACGCTGCTGGATCTCGCCCTGGTCCAGATGGTCGGCATCGTCACCGGCACCTTCTCCTCCGTCTTCCTCGCGACGCCACTGCTGGTGTCGTTGAAGAACCGTGACCCCGACATCCGACGCCAGACCGCCAAGGTCCTGGCCCGACGCGAGAAGGCCGAGGCCATCGCATGACCGACTCATCCGTCACCCACGTCTCACCGACCATCAGCTCCTCCGTCGAGCGTCTGATGCGCCGCGTCGAGGACTTCCCGTCCGCGGGCGTCCAGTTCTGCGACCTCACGCCCGTGCTCGCCGACCCCGACGGCTTCGACGCCGTCGTCCGCGGGCTCATCGCCGGTCACGAGATCGGCACCGTCGACTACGTCGCCGGCCTCGACGCGCGCGGCTTCCTGCTCGCCGGAGCCGTCGCCGTGCGCCTCCACACCGGCGTCCTGGCCGTCCGGAAAGCGGGCAAGCTACCGCCGCCCGTGCACTCGCGCTCCTACGAGCTCGAGTACGGCGCCGCCACGCTCGAACTGCCCGCAGACGGGCTCGACCTGCGCGGCAAGCGGGTCCTCGTCGTCGACGACGTCCTCGCCACCGGTGGCACCCTCACCGCGGCGGTCGGCCTGCTGGAGGACTGTGGCGCCGTCGTCGCCGGACTGTCCGTCGTTCTCGAGATCCCCGGCCTCGGCGGCCGGGATAGACTGGCCGGCACACCGCTGACCTGCCTCACGGTCGCGTGACCCCCGGCCGCTCCTGACGGCCCGACACTGCAGGGAGGAGCCGGAGATGACGCAGCACCAGAACCCCGCCGGCAACCCCGACGGGGGCGGCCCCACGGGTAAGAAGGCCACGCCGCAGCCCACCACCCAGCCGCTGCCGGTGATCCCCGGCTCCCGGCCGTCCGCCGGACGCCGGGTCCGGGCGCGGTGGGCGCGTCGACTCACCTCCGGTCTCACGGTCACCTCCACCCCCGCGGTCCTCGAACCGCTCGTCCGCGTCCACCGCATCCACCACGCCAAGGCGGATGTGGGGCTCCTGGCGCGCGCCTACACTCTCGCCGAGCGCCAGCACGAGGGCGTGTACCGCAAGTCCGGCGACCCCTACATCACCCACCCGCTGGCGGTGGCCACCATCTGCGCGGAGATGGGCATGGACACCACCACGCTCGTCGCCGCCCTCCTGCACGACACGGTCGAGGACACCGACTACTCGCTCGAACAGCTCGAGGCGGACTACGGGGGAGAGGTCGCCCACCTGGTGGACGGCGTCACCAAGCTGGACAAGGTCGACTTCGGCGAGGCCGCCGAGGCAGAGACCATCCGCAAGATGATCATCGCCATGGCGCACGATCCCCGCGTCCTGGTCATCAAGGTGGCCGACCGCCTGCACAACATGCGGACCATGCGCTTCCTGCCACCGGAGAAGCAGGTCAAGAAGGCCCGCGAGACCCTCGAGGTGATCGCCCCGCTCGCGCACCGGCTCGGAATGGCCACCGTGAAGTGGGAACTCGAGGACCTGGCCTTCGCGATCCTCGAACCGAAGAAGTACCAAGAGATCGTCCGGCTGGTGGCCGACCGCGCACCCAGCCGTGACGTCTACCTCAACACCGTGATCAACCGGGTCAAGGCCGACCTGGAGAAGGCCAACATCCAGGCCCGCGTCGAGGGACGGCCGAAGCACTACTGGTCGATCTATCAGAAGATGATCGTCCGCGGTCGCGAGTTCGACGAGATCCACGACCTCGTCGGCATCCGCGTCCTGTGCGACGACGTGCGGGACTGTTACGCGGCGATCGGTGTCGTCCACTCAACCTGGAAACCCATGCCGGGCCGGTTCAAGGACTACATCGCCCAGCCACGCTTCGGCGTCTACCGCTCCCTGCACACGACCGTGATCGGGCCGGACGGGAAACCTCTGGAGATCCAGATCCGCACGCACGAGATGCACCGCAACGCCGAGTACGGCATCGCCGCGCACTGGCGGTACAAGGAGACCCGCGGCAAACACAACGGCGACCCCGCCGAGGTCGACGAGATGGCGTGGATGCGCCAGCTCCTGAGCTGGCAGCGCGAGGCCGCCGACCCGGGGGAGTTCCTCGATTCCCTCCGTTTCGAGATGACCAGCAAGGAGATCTTCGTCTTCACCCCCAAGGGCGACGTGATCAACCTGCCGGTCGGCGCGACCCCCGTGGACTTCGCCTACGCCGTCCACACCGAGGTCGGCCACCGCTGCATCGGCGCCCGGGTCAACGGCAAGCTCGTCGCCCTCGAGCGCCCGCTCGAGAACGGCGAGGTGGTGGAGGTCTTCACCTCCAAGGACCCCAACGCGGGACCGAGCCTGGACTGGCAGAAGTTCGTGGTCTCCGGCCGCGCCAAGAGCTCGATCCGGCAGTGGTTCGCCAAGGAGCGCCGCGAGGAGGCTCTCGAGCGCGGGAAGGACCTCATCACCCGCGAGGTCCGTCGCGGTGGCGTCCCCGTCCACCGGGTGTTCTCCAACGAGTCGATCGCCGGCGTCGCCCGCGAACTCGGCTTCACCGATGTCACCGCCCTGTACACGGCGATCGGCGAGAACCACGTCTCCGCCAAGACGGTGGTCGGGCGTCTCGTCGCGGCCCACGGCGGCGTCGACGAGGTCACCGAGGAGCTCGCGGACCGGTCGCGGGACAAGACCATCACCCCGCACCGCCCCACGCCCGCGGGCGCCGGCGTCCTCGTCGGAGGCGTGGAGGACGTCCACGCCAAGCTCGCCCGCTGCTGCACACCGGTGCCCGGCGACGAGGTCCTGGGCTTCATCACCCGCGGCGGCACGGTGAGCGTCCACCGGACGGACTGCACCAACGCCACGGACCTCCATCGCGAACCCGAGCGGTTGGTCAAGGTCGAGTGGACGCCACAGCCGGGGTCGCTGTTCCTCGTGGCCATCCAGGTCGAGGCGCTGGACCGGCACCGGCTCCTGTCCGACGTCACCAAGGTGCTGGCTGACGAAAAGGTCAACATCCTGTCCGCGTCGGTGCAGACCGCAGGTGACGACCGGGTCGCGATCTCCCGGTTCACATTCGAGATGGCCGACCCCAAGCATCTGGGCCACGTCCTCAACGCGGTCCGTCGGGTCGAGGGCGTCTTCGACGCCTACCGGATGACGTCCAACTCCTAGGCCCGGCGAGCGCCGGAGCCGCACGAACGACTTCGCCCCGGCCGGATGGCCGGGGCGGTGTCGTCCAGGTCGCGATCCGGGCGGGCCCGGGCCGGGTCACTCCTCGGGCAGACCCTCCTGCGCGTCGACCGTGACCTTCTCGATCTGGACCGGACGCTTGGGCGCCTGGTAGTCCTCGCTCATCGGATCGTTGCTCTTGATCCCGCCCTCGGCGATCCGGTCCAGGACCTCGAGCCCCGACTCACCGATGGTGCCCATGACCGAGTACTCGGGCGGGAGCATGGAGTCCTCGTAGACGAGGAAGAACTGGCTGCCCGCACTGTTCGGCGCCTGGGACTTGGCCATGGCGACCGTGCCGCGCGGGTAGACCGACATCCCGGAGCCGTCCTCCGCCACGGGGAGATCGGTGGGCGGCTCGTCGACGATGGAGTAGCCGGGACCCGAGAGGCCGGTGCCGGTCGGATCCCCGCACTGCAGCACGGAGAGCTCGGCGCCCTCCTCACCGATGGTCAGGCGGTGGCACTCGGTGTCGTCGAAGTAGGACTGCTCGGCCAGATGGACGAAGCTCTCGACGTTGCAGGGGGCCCCGGCCCGGTCCAGCTCGAGCGGGATGTCCCCGGCGTTGGTCGCGATGGTGATCTGTGCGGTACCCCGGCGGGGCTGGTCGCCGCTCGGCGGCTCCACCTCGCGCCTGGTCTCCTCGATCTCGTCGATCTGCTCGTTGAAGCGCTCGGCCTCTTCGACCACCTCGGGGCCCTGGTCCTCGAACTGCGCGGGATCGACCTTCTCCATGGGGGTCTCCGCCGGGTACTCGCAGGTGACCCAGTTGGCCGCGTACTCCTCGGCGCGCGCCTGCTCGGTCTTGTTCCAGACCACGACCCCGACGATCCCCAGCAGGACCACCACGACGACAGCGGCGCCGGCGATCTTGAGCTGCTTCTCGCGGCGAGCCTGGGCCTCCATCTGCTCGCGCAGGCGCTGGCGCGCCTCGGCTCGGCGTTCCTGGTTGGTGGACACTGACCCTCCTGGGGACCTGGACTAGGCTGGAACGGTCGGCCGGATCGACTCGCCGGGTCTCCTCACGGAGGCCCCGGGGACGGTCCGGCCCAGGGTCCTTGTCTACCAGGTCGGGCAACGTCGATCGCACACCACTCCGGTGTCGGACCGCGTTGACCCGACGCCGCGCGCCAGGCGCCGTGGATTGTCGAAGAAAGGGAGTACGGGACGTGCAGATCGTCGGTTTCCCCGCCGGGATGTTCCAGACCAACTGCTACATCGTGTCCGACGACGCGGGGGACTGCGTGATCGTGGACCCGGGCCAGGACGCCGAGGAGCAGGTGCGCCGCCAGGTCTCGGAGGCGGGCCTGCGGCCGCGTGCGGTGCTGCTCACCCACGGTCACCTCGACCACATCTGGAACGCCCGGCAGGTCGCGGACCACTACCGCGTCCCCGCCTACATCCACCCCGACGACCGCCCGATGCTGTCTGATCCCGGCAAGGGCCTGTCGCTCGACCTGTCGGCCATGCTCAAGGACATGACGTTCACCGAGCCCGCCGAGGTCGTCGAGGTTTTCGACGGCGACACCCTGCGGTTCGGGTCGATGACCTTCGACGTGGACCACGCCCCCGGCCACAGCCCCGGTTCGGTGTCCTTCCGGATCACCGTGCAGACCGAAGAGGGACCGCGGATGGTGGTCCTCGGTGGCGACGTACTGTTCCAGGACGGGGTCGGCCGTACCGACCTGCCGGCGGGGGACACCGAGGTGCTCATGCAGTCGATCGCCAAGAAGTTCCTCGTCCTGGATGACGACGCGGTGGTCCTGCCCGGACACGGCCCGTCCACCACGATCGGTCGCGAGCGCCGGTCCAACCCCTTCCTGCGCGACCTCTAGACCGACCGGCGCCCCCGCCCCCTATCTGACCCGAGGACTTTCCCTGTGACCGGCACCGAGAAGAAGACCGCCCTCAAGGCCCCCAAGGGCGTGCCCGACTACGTCCCCCCGGCGTCGGCCGGGTTCGTCGCCGTCCGCGACGCGATCACCACCGCCGCCCGGCGCGCCGGCTACGGCCACATCGAGCTGCCGATCTTCGAGGACACGGCGCTGTTCGCCCGCGGGGTGGGCGAGTCCACGGACGTGGTCTCCAAGGAGATGTACTCGTTCGAGGACAGGGGCGGCCGCAGCGTCACGCTGCGGCCCGAGGGCACGGCGGGGGTCATGCGTGCGGTGATCGAGCACGGGCTGGACCGCGGACAGCTGCCGGTCAAGCTCTGTTACGCCGGGCCGTTCTTCCGGTACGAGCGTCCGCAGGCCGGCCGCTACCGGCAGCTCCAGCAGGTCGGGATCGAGGCCATCGGGGTGGACGACCCCGCCCTCGACGCCGAGGTGATCGCCGTGGCCGACGAGGCGTTCCGGTCGCTCGGCCTGACCGGCTTCCGCCTCGAGCTCACCTCGCTCGGCGACGAGACGTGCCGCCCGCAGTACCGCGAGCGGCTGCAGGCGTTCCTCGCCGGCTTGGATCTCGACGAGGCGACGCGTGAGCGCGCGCGGATCAACCCGCTGCGCGTGCTCGACGACAAGCGCCCCGAGGTGCGTGAGCAGCTCGAGGACGCGCCGCTGATGATCGATCACCTCTCGGACGCCAGCGCCGAGCACTTCGCGACCGTGCGGGCGCACCTGGACGCGCTCGGCGTGCCGTACACGGTCAACCCCCGCATGGTCCGCGGCCTGGACTACTACACCAAGACGACCTTCGAGTTCGTTCACGACGGCCTCGGTGCGCAGTCCGGGATCGGCGGCGGAGGGCGCTACGACGGGTTGATGGAGCAGCTCGGCGGTCAGGCCCTGTCGGGCATCGGCTTCGGGATCGGTGTCGACCGCACGGTGCTGGCGCTGCAGGCCGAGGGGATCGATCCGGCGGCGCAGGGGCGGGTCGACGTGTACGGCGTCGCGCTGGGGGC
Organism: Dietzia papillomatosis NBRC 105045; assembly: GCF_001570845.1. Taxonomy (NCBI): domain Bacteria; kingdom Bacillati; phylum Actinomycetota; class Actinomycetes; order Mycobacteriales; family Dietziaceae; genus Dietzia; species Dietzia papillomatosis. The sequence continues at coordinate 21,243 of NZ_BCSL01000014.1, forward strand.
GGCGGCCAAGGCGGCGATGGTTCCGGTCCTGGCGGAGTTCCGCCGCAACGGGCTGCGGGCCGACATGGCGTACGGCGACCGGGGGATGAAGGGCGCGTTCAAGGCGGCGGACCGGTCGGGCGCGGCGGTCACGGTCGTCATCGGCGAGAACGAGCTCGAGACCGGCACCGCGGTGGTCAAGACGATGTCCACCGGCGAGCAGGAGCCGGTTCCGCTCGAGGCGATTCTCGGGCACGTCACCCGGGCCGTCGGGCGCTGACTCCTCCCGCGCGTCAGAGCTGCGCGCGGAAGGTGTCGCAGGCCTGCACGGAGCCCTGCTCGTAGCCGGTGAGGAACCACTGCCTGCGCATCTCGGACGAGCCGTGGGTCCACGAGCGGGGGTCGACGCGCCCGCCTCCGGTGCGCTGGATGTGGTCGTCGCCGATGGCCTCCGCGGTCCGGACGATCGCATCCACGTCCTGCGGGGTCAGGCTCTCCAGTAGCGGCGGGCCGCCGTCGGGCGCCGGTGTGGAGGTCGCGTAGTGGGCCCAGAGCCCCGCGTAGCAGTCGGCCTGGAGCTCGACGCGGACCGCTCCGGAGGACGGGCCCTGCGGGTCCTGCTGCGAGCGTCGGATGTCGCCGAGCATGGTCTGCAGGTGGTGGCCGAACTCGTGCGCGACGACGTACATCTGCGCCGCGCCGGAGGGCGGTCCGCCGAGCTGCCCCACGAGGACGCTGTCGAAGAACGAGGGGTCGATGTAGACGGTCTGCCCGGCGGGGCAGTAGAAGGGGCCGATGTCGGAGGAGGCGGCACCACAGCCGGTGTCGACGGCGCCGCTGAAGACGGTGGTCCGGGGCTGGACCCAGCTCATCCCCACCTGATCCGGCAGCTGGATTGTCCAGACGTCCTCGAGGCTCTCGGTGGTGGCGACGATGCGGCAGATCGTGTCGGAGTTGGCCTGTTGCAGGTCGCACTGGTCGATGTGGGCCTGGAACTGCTGCGCGGAGTCGGAACCCTGTTCCTGCGCGCCGGTGGGACCGGTGTCCAGGCCGAGCTGGCCCGGGTCGACACCGAGGAACAGGGCGATGAGGACGACGGCGAGGCCGCCGACCCCTCCGCCGACCGCGATCCCCCGGCGACCTCCCCTGCCTCCGCCGGAGACTCCGCTGGTGTCGAGCCTTCCGCCTTGCCGAAACGTCATGATCTCCGCCTTCCGGGTGGTGCGTCGCCCGGTCTGTCGTGGACGTAGACTGTTCCCCGTCCGAGCCCGTGGCGGGCCGTGGGGTCGTCCCGTCGGTGCTCACGCTCAGGCGATCACACCACACTTTCCCCGACGAGAGGACCACCGCAGTGCTGCGCACCCATTCCGCCGGCCAGCTCCGAGCCGCCGACGCCGGTGACACCGTCACCCTGGCCGGCTGGGTGGCACGCCGCCGGGATCACGGCGGTGTCATCTTCGTCGATCTGCGCGACGCCTCGGGCGTGTGCCAGGTGGTCTTCCGTTCCGAGGACGTGGCCGAGCGCGCCCACCGCCTGCGCAACGAGTACTGCGTGGCGGTCACCGGCGTCGTCGACCGTCGTCCGGAGGGATCGGAGAACCCTAACCTCGCCTCGGGCGAGATCGAGATCGACGTCACGTCGTTCGAGGTCCTGGGTGAGGCGGCGGCGCTGCCGTTCCAGCTCGACGACGAGGTGGGGGAGGAGGCACGTCTGCGTCACCGGTACCTCGACCTGCGCCGCGAGGGTCCGGGCGCGGCGCTGCGGCTGCGGTCGAAGGTCAACGCCGCGGCCCGCGGAGTCCTGGCCCGTCACGACTTCGTGGAGATCGAGACCCCCACCCTCACCCGCTCGACCCCGGAGGGTGCGCGCGACTTCCTCGTGCCGGCCCGCCTGCAGCCGGGTACGTTCTACGCCCTCCCGCAGTCGCCGCAGTTGTTCAAGCAGTTGCTCATGGTGGCCGGGATGGAGAAGTACTACCAGCTGGCCCGCTGCTACCGCGACGAGGACTTCCGCGCCGACCGGCAGCCGGAGTTCACGCAGCTCGACCTGGAGATGAGCTTCGTCGACCAGGACGACGTGATCGGCGTGGCGGAGGAGATCCTCACCGAGGTGTGGGCCACCGCCGGTTACGAGATCACCACGCCGATCCCGCGGATGACGTACGAGGAGGCGATGCGCCGGTTCGGCTCCGACAAGCCGGACCTGCGGTTCGACATCGAGCTCGTCGAGTGCACGGAGTTCTTCGCCGACACCCCGTTCCGGGTGTTCAAGGCGCCGTACGTCGGCGCGGTCGTCATGAAGGGCGGGGCGTCACAGCCGCGTCGTCAGCTCGACGCCTGGCAGGAGTGGGCCAAGCAGCGCGGCGCCAAGGGACTCGCGTACGTCCTCGTCGGTTCCGACGGCGAGCTCGGCGGCCCGGTCGCCAAGAACCTGTCGGACTCCGAGCGGGCGGGCATCGCCGCCCACGTCGGCGCGGAGCCGGGTGACTGCATCTTCTTCGGCGCCGGCGCGGTGAAGTCCACGCGGGCCCTGCTCGGCGCGGCCCGCGGTGAGATCGCCGCCAAGCTCGGCCTCATCGACCCCACCAAGTGGGCGTTCACCTGGGTCGTCGACGCCCCGATGTTCGAGCCGGCCGACGACGCCACGGCCGCCGGTGACGTGGCCGTGGGGTCGGGTGCCTGGACCGCGGTGCACCATGCGTTCACCTCGCCCAAGCCCGAGCACCTGGACACGTTCGACACCGATCCGGGCTCGGCGCTCGCCTACGCGTACGACATCGTGTGCAACGGCAACGAGATCGGCGGCGGCTCGATCCGTATCCACCGCAAGGACGTCCAGGAGCGGGTGTTCGGCGTCATGGGCATCTCGGCCGACGAGGCGCAGGAGAAGTTCGGCTTCCTGCTCGACGCCTTCTCCTACGGCTCCCCGCCGCACGGCGGCATCGCGTTCGGCTGGGATCGCATCTGCGCCCTGCTGGCCGGGACCGAGTCGATCCGCGACGTCATCGCGTTCCCCAAGTCCGGCGGCGGCGTCGACCCGCTGACCGATGCGCCGGCGCCGATCACGGCGCAGCAGCGCAAGGAGTCCGGCATCGACGCCAAGCCGGTGCAGCGCGGCCAGGCCGCCCCGTCCGGGGCCGCAGCCGAGTAGTCGGCCCCACCCCGCCCTGCCCCGCCCCCGAATCCGCTACTCTCCTGCGCGATTCGCCGCGCTACCCGGAAAAGAACGGAAAACGGTAGCGAATGTGACGGGGGAGTAGCGGATTTCCGTCATATCGGGGTCTCAGAGGTGGAACGCCTCGAGCGCGGGCCGCCCGTCCATCCCGGAGTGGCCGAGCCCGAACAGCCGGGACACCGTCGGGGCCACGTCGAGGGTCCGGACAGGCCGGTCGACGACCTGCCCGCGGCGGACGATCCGGTGCCCACCGCCAATGAAGAACGGGATGCCGAGCGTGACCTCGTGCCCGTGGTTCCCCGGGATCGGGTTGGAGAACGGGGTGGGGTCGGAGAACCGCCATCCCGGGTGACACGTGGCCACGAGGTCGCCGCCGCGCTCGCCGAGGTCGAGCTCGGCCGGGTCGTAGAGGCGGTTGACGCCGGGGAGCGCGCCGACCACCTCCCGCAGGCGCGCCAGTGCCGCGTCGCGTTCACCGGCGGGGCCGAGGTAGGCGAACGTGTCGGCCCCCCCGTTCTGGGCGATCCCGAACCGGCCCCGCAGCGCCGGGTCGGCGTCGATCGCCCCGGCCGCGCTGATGAGGCGCAGGGGCTCCGACCAGTCCATCCCGTGGTCGGCCAGGACGATGAGCACGGAACGTTCCCAGCGCCCGGTGGCGCGGAGGAACTGCTCGAGGTCCCAGAGCTTGTGGTCCGAGTTGAACACCGCCTGGTTGCGGGCTAGTCGGAGCGAGGTCCCCGACAGGTCCATGTGGCCGAAGCGGTCCATGTCCCCGAGGTTGACGAACGTCATCCTCGGGGCGTGGTCGGTGATGGTCCGCTTGAGGGCCTCGACGGTGAACCAGTCGAGCGAGTGGTCGGTGATCGGCACGAGCGGGAACGGCGCCCACTGCACGCTGGCTCGGCCGCCGAACAGGCCGTGGAGGTAGTCCTTGCTCAGCACGCTCGCGGTGGTGAGGCCGGCCTCGGTCCGAATGCGGTCCAGGACCGTGGCGGCCCGCAGGTCGTCGGGCCGGTCGAGGGTCCGCTCGTCCCCGATCGCGTGGTCCCAGATGGCGTTGGCGGGCACCCCGTTGCGGTGGGGGAGGACGCCGGTGACCATCGCGGCGTGGTTGGGCAGGGTCTCGGCGATCATGATCGACGACGCATCGGTGAACCGCGTGCCCTCGGCTGCCCAGCGGTGCAGTGTCGGCGCCTGCGCGGCGTTCAGTTCGTCCGGTCGCATGCCGTCGGTGACGATCACGTAGACGTCGAGGTCGTCGGCGACCGGCCGTACCGGGTTCGCCCACACGGGGGCGGGTTCAGCGAGCAGGGTCACCCCGACGGCGCCCGCTGCGGCGACCATGCCGGCGCCGGCGAGCGCCTCACGACGGGTGAGGGTGGGTCCGTGGGTGGGGTGGTCGTCGCGGCACATCGGGTGGGACCTCCGGGGGTCGTGGCACGGGGTGGTGTCGTGGGGTGGTGTCGTGGGGTGGCGGCCTGAGGTAGTGGCCCGGGTGGCGGCGGCGTGCCCCCGCCGGGGAGGTGGCAGACCTGAGTTCCAGACAACCCGACGACGACGAAGGCCGCGGTCACTTCCGCGGATCCGTCGCCGGATGTTCACCCGGGGTTCGCTGTCGGGGCCCGCCGGTAGCCTGGGGGCGTGACCGAAGACGCTGGGCTGTTCGCCGCCGGGGACGCGGGCGGCGCCGGGCCCGTTCCTCCGGCGTCGGCGTCCGTGGACCCGGGCGCCCCGTTGGCGGTCCGGATGCGGCCGCGGACGCTGGACGAGGTGATCGGCCAGGAGCACCTGCTGCGCCCCAATTCGCCGCTGCGGCGGCTGGTGGAGGGGCGCGGGGGCTCGTCGGTGATCCTCTACGGCCCTCCGGGGACCGGGAAGACGACGCTCGCCAATCTGGTGGCCAGCACGTCGGGTCGACACTTCGTCGCCCTGTCGGCGCTCAGCGCCGGGGTCAAGGACGTCCGCGCGGTGATCGACGACGCCCGCACCCGGCAGGTCCACGGTCAGCGCACGGTCCTGTTCATCGACGAGGTGCACCGGTTCTCCAAGAGCCAGCAGGACGCCCTGCTGGCGGCGGTGGAGAACGGCATCGTCCTGCTCGTGGCCGCGACCACGGAGAACCCGCACTTCTCGGTCATCGCGCCGCTGTTGAGCCGGTCGCTCATCGCCGAACTGCAGGGCCTGGACGACGCCGGGGTGGCCGCCGTGCTGCGGCGCGCGGTCTCCGACGAACGGGGGCTGGCGGGGCGGGTCGAGCTCACCGACGCGGCGGCGGAGGACATCGTCCGGCTCTCGGGAGGGGACGCGCGGCGCAGCCTGACGATCCTGGAGGCCGCGGCCGGGGCCGCGGCGGACGGCGTGGTGACGCCGGAGATCGTCGAGCTCAGCCTGGACGCGGCCCCCGTGCGCTACGACCGTGACGGCGACCAGCACTACGACGTCACGAGCGCGTTCATCAAGTCCATCCGCGGGTCCGACGTGGACGCCGCGCTGCACTACCTGGCACGCATGCTGGTCGCGGGGGAGGACCCCCGGTTCATCGCCCGGCGGCTCATGGTGCACGCGAGTGAGGACATCGGCATGGCCGACCCGACCGCGCTGCTGTCCGCGAGCGCGGCGGCGGAGATCGTCCAGAAGGTCGGCATGCCGGAGTGCCGGCTCGCGCTGGCCCAGGCCACCATCCACCTCGCGACCGCCCCCAAGTCCAAGGCGGTGATCGCGGCCATCGACGCCGCCATGTCCGACGTCCGCGCCGGTGGCGTCGGCGAGGTGCCCAAGCACCTGCGGGACGGCCACTACGCCGGGGCCAAGGGGCTCGGCAACGGGGTGGGCTACCGGTACCCGCACAACGCGGCGCCGGGGGTCGTGGCGCAGCAGTACCCGCCCGACGAGCTGGTGGGGCGGGACTACTACGAGCCCGGGCCGCACGGCCACGAGCGCGAGCTGTCCGCCCGGGTCGACAAACTCCGCCGGATCATCCGGGACTGAGGCGCGCCCGGGGGCCACGCCGGGACGGGCTCCAGGGGACCCCCGCGGCAAAGCCTGGCCAAATCCTGAGAACTGTGTGAAAGTCATATTTCCTGCCTGAGCAGGCAGGATGTTGTGTCCACATCAGCATTCGGAGGTTCTCATGTTCACCGGTCTCGCCAGCATCTTCTCGACGCTCGTCGGCGTCGCCACCTCGGTCGGCGTCTGGGGCACCGGGGCGCACAGCCTCGGCCTGCTGCCGCAGGAGGCCTTCATCACCGCCGCCAACTTCGGCATCATCCTGCCCCCGATGCCGCGCTGACCGACCCTCTCGCCGCACACGGCCAGCCCGGGCGCCCCTCCGCCGGACCGGTGGAGCGGGCGCCCGCGTCCCTTCCGGGTGGCGGCCCCTCGTCGTCGTCGTCGGGACCACGTCCCCAGCCCGGCGGCCCCTCACCCCGCCCGCAGCGCATCCCGGCCCGCCCCACCTCGTTCCCGGGCGCCGACCCGCGCGGCGGTAGTCTTGACTCTCGCCCGACACCACCCGTAGACGACCAGTGAGGCCCCCTGTGCAGACCCATGAGATCCGGCGCCGCTTCCTCGACCACTTCGTCCGCGCCGGACACACCGAGGTCCCCAGCGCGTCACTGGTCCTGGACGATCCCAACCTGCTGTTCGTCAACGCCGGCATGGTCCCGTTCAAGCCCTACTTCCTCGGCCAGGAGACGCCGCCGTACGCCACCGCGACATCCATCCAGAAGTGCGTGCGCACCCTCGACATCGAGGAGGTGGGCATCACCACCCGCCACAACACCTTCTTCCAGATGGCCGGCAACTTCTCCTTCGGCGACTACTTCAAGGAAGGGGCCATCCGCCACGCGTGGTCGCTGCTGACGTCCTCACTCGACGACGGGGGCTTCGGCATCGACCCCGCGCTGCTGTGGGTGACCGTCTACCTCGACGACGACGAGGCGTACGGCATCTGGCGCGACGTGATCGGCGTGCCCGAAGAGCGCATCCAGCGGCGCGGCATGGCCGACAACTACTGGTCCATGGGCGTGCCCGGACCCTGTGGACCGTGCTCGGAGATCTTCTACGACCGCGGACCGGCCTACGGCGTCGACGGCGGGCCGGAGGCCGACGAGGACCGCTACATCGAGATCTGGAACCTCGTGTTCATGCAGAACGAGCGCGGCGATGGCTCCGGCAAGGACTCCTTCGAGATCCTCGGCCCGCTGCCCAAGCAGAACATCGACACCGGCATGGGCGTCGAGCGCGTGGCCTTCCTGCTCCAGGGCGTCGAGAACGTCTACGAGACCGACCTGCTGCGCCCGGTCATCGACACCGCCGAGCGCCTGTCCGGCGCGAAGTACGGCGCTGACAGCGCCTCGGACGTGCGGTTCCGCGTGATCGCCGATCACGCCCGGACCGCCTACATGCTCATCTCCGACGGCGTGACCCCCGGCAACGAGGGCCGCGGCTACATCCTCCGTCGCCTCCTGCGGCGCATCGTCCGCTCCGTGCGCCTCCTCGGCGCGACGGGGGAGACCATGGCCGAGTTCATGGCCACCGTCCGGGACGCGATCGGTCCCTCGTTCCCCGAGACCGTCTCCGGCTACGAGCGGATCGAACGGATCGCCGTGGCCGAGGAGGCCGCCTTCCTCAAGACCCTCGAGTCCGGCACCCAACTCTTCGAGCGCGCCGCCGAGTCCGCCCGCCGGTCCGGCGCCGCGGTGCTCTCCGGCCAGCAGGCGTTCGCCCTCCACGACACCCACGGGTTCCCGATCGATCTCACCCTCGAGATGGCCTCCGAGGCCGGGCTGCAGGTCGACGAGGAGGGCTTTCGCTCGCTCATGTCCGAGCAGCGCGCCCGCGCCAAGGCCGACTCCCAGGCGAAGAAGCACGCCCACGCCGACCTGTCCGTCTACCGCGACTTCCTCGACGCCGGCGAGACCGTCTTCACCGGCTTCACCGACCTCACCGACGAGTCGCGCCTGCTGGGCATCGTCTCCGGCGGCCGGGCCGTCGCGGTGGCCCGCGAGGGCGACGAGGTGGAGTTCGTGCTCGACCGCACCCCGTTCTACGCCGAGTCCGGCGGCCAGCTGGGCGACCGCGGCATGATCTCCACCGCCGGCTTCCAGATGCGCGTCGACGACGTCCAGAAGATCGGCAAGAAGCTCTGGATCCACAAGGGTGTCCTCACCGGGGGCGAGGTCGAGGCCGGGCAAATCGTCACGGCCGCCGTCGACCCCGAGTGGCGCAAGGGCGCCACCCAGGGCCACTCGGCCACCCACCTCGTCCACGCGGCACTGCGCCAGATCCTCGGGCCCGAGGCCGTCCAGGCCGGTTCGCTCAACAAGCCCGGCTACATGCGGTTCGACTTCAACTGGTCCGGCTCGATCCCCGCCGACGTCCTCGCCCAGATCGAGGAGGTCACCAACTCCGCCGTCGACGCCGACTACGGCGTCAACACCATCGAGACCACCCTCGACGAGGCCAAGCGCATGGGCGCCATGGCCCTGTTCGGCGAGAACTACGGGTCCACGGTCCGTGTGGTGGAGATCGGCGGCCCGTTCTCCATGGAACTGTGCGGCGGCACCCACGTCAGCAGCTCCGCGCAGATCGGCCCCGTCAGCCTGCTCGGCGAGGCGTCCGTCGGGTCCGGCATCCGGCGTGTCGAGGCCTACGTCGGCATGGACGCCTACCGCCACCAGGCCCGCGAGCGTGCCCTCGTGTCCGGCCTCGCCACCTCGCTCAAGGCACCCGCCGACGAGCTGCCCGACCGCATCGCCGCGCTGACCGCCAAGCTGCGCGAGACCGAGAAGGCCCTCGAGTCGCTGCGCGCGGCCCAGCTGGCCTCCCAGGCCGGCGACCTGCTCGCCTCGGCCGAGGACCTCGACGGTGTCCGGTTCCTCGCCCACAGCGCCCCCGGCGGTGCCGCCGGCGACCTGCGCACCCTCGCGTCCGACCTCAAGGGCCGCCTCGGCTCCGACGCGGGCGTCGTCCTCCTCACCGCACCCGGCCAGGACAAGGTGCCGTTCGTCATCGCCGTCACCCCGGCCGCCCAGGAGCGCGGCCTCCGGGCCGGCGACCTCGTCAAGGCGATCTCCCCGGCACTCGGCGCCCGCGGCGGCGGCAAGGCGGACATGGCCCAGGGCGCGGGCACCGAGCCCGGCGGCATCGACGCCGCGGTCTCAGCCCTGCGCGACGCCGTCCGGGACGCGGGATGACCGACCCCGGCGCGCCCGCGGCCACCGGCGCGGCCTGGACCCGCGGGCGCCGGCTCGGCCTGGACGTGGGCACCGCCCGCATCGGCGTGGCCTCCTGCGACCCAGACGGGATCCTGGCCACCCCGGTCGAGACCATCCGCGTGGTCGACGGCGACCCCGGGTGGGCCGCCGAGCTCCGGCGGCTCGGCGAGCTGATCGCCGAGTACGACGCCGTCGGCGTGGTCGTGGGGCTACCCACCTCCCTCAAGGGGCGCGAGACCGCCTCGACCGCCATGGCCCGGTCGTTCGCCGACGCGCTGACCACCGCTTCCCCGGAAGTGCCGGTGGAACTCGTCGACGAGAGGCTGACCACCGTCACCGCCGGCGCGGCCCTCCACGGGGCCGGTCGCAACACACGTAAGCAGCGCGACGTGATCGACCAGGCCGCCGCCGTCGTCCTCCTCCAGGCCTGGATCGACTCGCGGCACGCCCGCTGATGAACGGCGCGCCGACCGGCGGTGATGGCTAAACTGCGGCCGAGCACGATGCTGTCCGACGGGCAGCTCCCCTTCAACCCTGACCGAGGAGCACCATGTCTGCGGCACGAGGACGCTCACGCACGAGCGGCACCACCAGGTTCCTCCTCCTGGCGGCCGTGATCGGGGTGGTCCTCGCCTTCGGCTTCATGGTCTACCGCAATCTCAACACCGAGGTCGCCGCCGCTCCCGACCACGAGGGAGAGGGCAGCGGCAACGCTCTCCTGCACGTCGAGCCGGGCGACACCCTGGGCGTCGTGGGGGACCGCCTCTACGAGATCGGCACGGTCGCCAGTACCCGGGCCTTCACCGGCGCCGCGGCCGGCACGCCCGTCGAGGGCATCCAGCCCGGCTACTACCAGGTGCGTCAGGAGATGAGCGCGGCCGCCGCCGTCGAGGCGCTGTCGGACCCGCGGAACCGCGTCGGGATGGTCGACGTCAAGCCCGGCGGCCGGCTCCTGGACACGGTCGTCGTGGGCGGCGGCACCGAGAAGGGGATCTTCACCCTGATCGCCGACGCCACCTGCCTGCGCGACCTCGACGCGCCGGACGAGGCCCCGGCGTGTCGACAGCCCCAGGAGATCGTGGACGCCGCCGCCCAGGCCGACCCCGCGGTGCTGGGCGTCCCCGACTGGGCGATCAACGAGGTCCGGGCCGCCCCGGACCCGGTGCGCCGACTCGAGGGCCTCATCCGGCCGGGCGTCCACACCATCGACCCCCGCTCCGAGCCCGTCGACATCCTGCGGCACCTCATCGAGACCTCCACCGCCGCCTATGACGAGACCGGTCTGGTCCCGGCGGCCCAGCGGATCGGCCTGACCCCGTACCAGGTGGTCACCGCGGCCTCGCTGGTGGAGAAGGAAGGTCTGCCGCAGGACTTCGACAAGGTCGCCCGGGTCATCCTCAACCGCCTCGCCGAACCCATGCGGCTGCAGTTCGACTCCACCGTGAACTACGCTCTCGCCGATCAGGAGATCGCCACCACTGACGCCGACCGGGCCGCCCGGACCCCGTGGAACACCTACGCCATGGACGGCCTCCCCTATGGGCCCATCGGCTCACCCGGGCTCGAGGCGCTCCGCGCCATGGAGAACCCTGCCGAGGGGCAGTGGAAGTACTTCGTCACGGTGGACATGGAGGGGACCACCCGCTTCGCCGACGAGTACCCGGAACACGAGCGCAACCAGAGCGAGGCGATCGCCAACGGGGTCCTGGCCAGTGGACGCTGATCCCTCGTCGCCCGGCGCCGGGCCGCGGTCGGCGGCCGTGCTCGGGCATCCGGTGGACCACTCGCTCTCCCCGGTCCTGCACGGTGCCGCCTACCGCGCGCTCGGCCTCCACGACTGGACCTACGAGCGCATCGACTGTGACGCCGAGCGCCTGCCGTCCCTGGTCGACGCCTCGCCGGCCCACCGGATCGGCTACTCGGTCACGATGCCCGGGAAGTTCGCCGCCCTCGCGCACGCCAGCGAGGTCAGCGACCGCGCCCGCATCGTCGGCAGCGCTAACACCCTCGTGCGGCGCAGCGGCGGCTGGTACGCCGACTGCACGGACGTCGACGGGGTCACCGGGGCCCTGGCCGAGTTCGGCGACCTGCCCGCCGCGCCGACGGCGGTCGTCCTCGGCGTGGGCGGCACCGCCCGGCCCGTCCTGGCGGGCCTGGCCGCGGCCGGCGCGACCCGGGTCGTCCTGGCCTCCCGCCGCGACACCGCCGGCCCGGCCGCGGAGTGCGGGCGCGCCCTCGGACTGGACATCAGCACGGTGCTCCTGACCGACGCGTTGCTGCCCGGCGAGATCGAGGCCGCGGACGTGCTGGTCAACACCGTTCCCGAGCCCGGGATCCGGGACCTCACCGACCTCGTGTCCCGCGCCCGCCGGCTCTTCGACGTGCTCTACGACCCCTGGCCGACCGTGGCCGGGGCGGCCGCCTCCGCCGCGGGGGTACCGGTGGTGGGCGGCGACGTCATGCTGCTCAACCAGGCCTTCGGTCAGGTCGAGTTGTTCACGGGCAGGCCCGCGCCGCGGGCCGAGATGGCCGCGGCGCTCGCGCGAGCCCTCGGGCGGTAGCGCCCCCGCGCACGGCGAGGGGCGCCCGGCGCTGGTCGACGCGGCGCCGCGACGGGCCTGATGTGCCCCCGCCCACCCGGTCGTGGGATGATCGGCGACGTGCTGAAGTGGACCACTGCCGGAGAATCGCATGGCCAGGCCCTCGTGACGATCGTCGAGGGCGTCATCGCGGGCGTCGAGGTGACGAGCGAGCAGATCGCCGCGCAACTCGCCCGCCGCCGCCTCGGCTACGGCCGCGGTGCGCGCATGAAGTTCGAGGCCGACGCCGTGCGCGTGCTGGGCGGCGTCCGGCACGGCCGGACCATGGGATCGCCGGTGGCGATCGAGGTCGGGAACACCGAGTGGCCCAAGTGGGAACAGATCATGTCGGCGGACCCCGTGGACCCCGAGGAGATCGACGACAAGGCCCGCGCCGCCCGCCTGACCCGCCCGCGGCCCGGTCACGCGGACTTCTCCGGGATGCTCAAGTACGACTTCGACGACGCCCGGATGGTCCTCGAGCGGGCCAGCGCGCGTGAGACCGCCGCCCGCGTCGCGGCGGGGACGGTCGCCCGCGGTGTGCTCCGCGACGTCCTCGGCGTGGAAGTGCTGTCCCACGTCATCTCCATCGGCGCCTCGGAGCCCTACGTGGGCCCCGAGCCGACGTTCGCCGATCTCGACGCGATCGACGCCAGCCCGGTGCGCGCGTTCGACGCCGCCGCCGCGGACTCGATGATCGCCGAGATCGAGGCCGCCAAGAAGGCCGGTGACACCCTCGGGGGCGTGGTCGAGGTCGTCGTCCACGGGCTCCCGATCGGACTCGGGTCGCACGTGTCGGGCGAGGAGCGTCTCGACGCCCAGCTCGCGGGCGCCCTCATGGGGATCCAGGCCATCAAGGGCGTCGAGGTCGGTGACGGGTTCGAGACGGCCCGCCGGCGCGGCAGCGTCGCCCACGACGAGATGGTCCGCGGTGAGGACGGCGTCGAGCGGCGCAGTAACCGCGCGGGCGGACTCGAGGGCGGCATGACCAACGGCCAGCCCCTGCGGGTGCGGGCGGCGATGAAGCCCATCTCGACCGTTCCGCGCGCCCTCGCGACGGTCGACATGGAGGACGGGTCGGCGGCCACGGCGATCCATCAGCGCTCGGACGTGTGCGCCGTCCCCGCGGCGGGCGTCGTCGCGGAGTCGATGGTCGCGCTCGTGCTGGCCCGGGCGGTACTGCAGAAGTTCGGTGGCGACTCGCTGGCGGAGACCCGCCGCAACGCCGAGGGGTACCTCGACGCGGTCGCCGAGCGTCTGGACTGGGCGACGGACGAGGTATGAGCGGCCCGGCACGTCCGGTCGCGGTGCTCGTGGGCCCGCCCGGCGCCGGGAAGACCACCATCGGCCGCAAACTCGCCCGACGCCTCGAGCTGCCGTTCCTGGACGCCGATCACCTGATCGAGGAGGCCGAGGGCCGGAGTATCCCCGAGATCTTCGCCTCCGACGGTGAGCCCGCCTTCCGAGAGATCGAGGAGCGGATCATCGGCGAGGCTCTCACCTCCTTCGACGGGGTGCTCTCCCTCGGTGGTGGCGCGGTGCTGTCCCCGGTGACACGGGAGCGGCTGCGCGGGCACCGGGTCGTCCACCTCACGATCGGCGTCGCCGAGGGCGTGCGCCGTTCCCAGGGGCCGGGTCGCCCACTGCTGTCCGGCGGTGACGTCACCGCGCGGTACCAGGCACTGCTCACCGAGCGGGCACCCTTGTACCGGGAGGTGGCCTGGACGACCGTGAGCACCGAGCGGCGCAGTTCGGGCAAGGTGGTGTCGGACATCGTCGACAGGCTCGACTCCGGCGACCCGCATCCGCGGGGCGCCGGCGGCCGGACGAGATGATGGTGAAGACGTGCACACGCGTGCGGAGACGATCGATGAGCGGGAGCGACAGATGAACAAGGATCCGAACACCAGCGACCCCGTCGTCGTGGAGGTGCGCGCCGCGGACCCGTATCCCGTGGTGATCGGCCGCGGGCTGCTGCCGGAGATCCTCGAGGCGTGCTCGTCCTCGCGGACCGTCGCGATCTTCTACCAGCCGCCGTTGGCGCAGACGGCCGAGACGTTGCGCGAGAAGCTCGCCGAGGCGGGGGTGGACGCCCACCGCATCGAGATCCCCGACGCCGAGGCCGGGAAGGATCTCGTCGTGGCCGGGTTCTGCTGGGACGTCCTCGGGCAGATCGGGCTCAACCGCAAGGACACGATCGTCAGCCTGGGCGGCGGGGCCGCCACCGACCTCGCCGGCTTCGTCGCCGCCACGTGGATGCGGGGCGTGCGGGTGGTGCACATCCCCACGACGCTGCTGGCGATGGTCGACGCGGCCGTCGGCGGCAAGACCGGCATCAACACGGACGCGGGCAAGAACCTCGTGGGCAGCTTCCACGAGCCGGCGGCGGTGTTCGTCGACACGGCCACCCTGAAGTCCGTTCCCCGCAACGAGTTGGTCTCGGGCATGGCCGAGGTGGTCAAGTGCGGCTTCATCGCCGACCCCGTGATCCTCGACCTCATCGAGGCCGACCCGCAGGCGGCGCTGGACCCGTCCGGGGACACGATCGTCGAGCTGATCCGCCGCAGCGTGCAGGTCAAGGCCGACGTCGTGGGGCAGGACCTCAAGGAGTCGGGCCTGAGGGAGATCCTCAACTACGGGCACACCCTCGGCCACGCGGTCGAGCGTCGCGAGCAGTACCGCTGGCGTCACGGCGCCGCGATCAGCGTGGGCATGTGCTTCGTCGCGGAGCTCGCGAGGCTCGCCGGTCGCCTCGACGACGCGACGGCCGATCGCCACGCCTCGGTCCTGGCCTCGCTCGGCCTGCCGACCGGGTACGACCCGGACGCGTTCCCGCGCCTGCTCGAGCTCATGGCCGGGGACAAGAAGAACCACTCCGGCTTCCTGCGGCTGGTGGTGCTGGACGGGCTCGCGCGCCCCTCCCGGATGGAGGCCCCGGACCCGTCGCTGATGACGGCCGCCTACGCCACCATCTCCGAGGGCCGTGCCCCCAGCGGTGGGGGGATCCTCCTGTGATCGAGCGACTCGCCCGCCGCCGGAAGGCCCTGGCCGTCGCCCTCGCGGACGTCGGCGCGCAGGGCCTGTTGGTCACCGATCCGCGCAACATCGCCTACCTGACCGGGTTCCGCGGGTCCGGTGGTGTCGCGTTGGTGGACGACGACGGCGAGGCGGTGCTCTGCACGGATTCGCGGTACGAACTCCAGGTGGTCGAGCAGGCCCCGGACGTGGGGCACGTGATCTCGCGGGAGTACGTCTCCGGCGTGCTCGGGCGTCGCCGCGGCCCCGCGGACGCCCCGCTCGCCGTGGAGGCCGACCACATGACGCTGTCCGCGGCCTCCGCCCTCCGCCGCGCACTCGCGGACACCGGGGGAGCGGCCACCCGCATCGTCGAGACCAGCGGCCTCGTGGAGCAGGTGCGCCGTGCCAAGGACCGCGAGGAGCTGGCGCTCATCGAACGCGCCTGCGGCGTGGTCGACGAGGCGTGGACACACCTGCTGAACGCCGGTGCCATCGCCGAGGGCCGCACCGAGCGGGAGGTCGCGGCCGACCTCGAACACGCTATGCGGCGGGCGGGATCGGACGGAGTGGCGTTCGAGACGATCGTCGCCTCCGGCCCCAACGGAGCGCACCCGCACCACGTGCCGGGCGACCGGGTGCTCGCCGACGGCGACCTCGTGGTGGTCGACTTCGGCGCCACCGTCTCCGGCTACGCGTCGGACTGCACCCGCACGGTCGCGCTGGGCACCGCCCCGGATCGGCTGCTGGACGCCTACGACGTCGTCCTGCGTGCGCAGCTGGCCGGCGTGGAGGCGGTGCGCGAGGGGATGGGATGCGCGGACCTCGACGCGGTGAGCCGGGGCATCATCGACGACGCCGGGTTCGGCGACCACTTCGGCCACTCGCTGGGCCACGGGGTGGGCCTGGACGTGCACGAAGCGCCCGCGGTCTCGACGAGGTCCACGAGTACACTGTCCGACGGCGATGTGATCACCATCGAGCCGGGGATCTACCTCCCGGGTCTCGGCGGGATCCGGATCGAGGACACCGTGGCCGTCACCGGAGGTGGCGGGAGGTCCCTGACCACCACGTCGAAGGCTCTCAGGGCGCTCTGACCACCAGCACGCCCCGAGTGGTCTGCCCACGACCACGTGCGCGGCGCCCCCACCGGCGTCCCGCCCGACGACTTTCCCGAAGGAGTACCGACTATGGCGTCCACCGCCGACTTCAAGAACGGCCTCGTCCTCAAAGAGGAGGGGCAGCTGTGGCAGATCGTCGAATTCCAGCACGTCAAGCCCGGTAAGGGCCCGGCGTTCGTGCGGACGAAGCTGAAGAACGTCGTCACCGGGAAGAACGTCGACAAGACGTTCAGCGCCGGCGTCAAGGTCGAGATCGCGACGGTCGACCGCCGCGACATGACGTTCCTGTACCGCGACGGTGAGGACTACGTCCTCATGGACGAGCAGGACTACGAGCAGATCAACGTCAGCCCGGCCGTCATGGGCGACGGCGCGCGTTTCCTGCTCGAGAACACCACCGTCCAGGTCTCGTTCAACGAGGGCGTCCCGCTGTTCGCCGAGATGCCGGTCGCCGTGGACCTGATCGTGCAGCACACCGATCCCGGCCTCCAGGGTGACCGCTCCACCGGCGGCACCAAGCCCGCCACCCTCGAGACCGGCGCCGAGGTGCAGGTCCCGCTGTTCATCAACACCGGCGACAAGCTGCGCATCGACACCCGTGACGGCCACTACCTCAGCCGGGTGAACGACTGATCATGGCGGACGAGGTCGACCACCGGCGCCGAGGAGCTCGGTACCGGGCGCGCAGGCGTGCCGTCTCCCTGCTCTTCGAGGCCGAACTGCGGGACGCCGACGTGGTGCAGCTCGCCGAGGAGCGCCGCCGGATGGGGGAGGAGTCCCAGGAGTTCCACGACGTTGCGCCGTACACCATGGAGATCGTCACCGGCGTCGCCGAGCGGCTCGACCGGCTGGACTCGACGATCTCCGAGCACCTGCGGGAGTGGACGCTCGAGCGGCTGCCCGCCGTCGACCGCGCGGTGCTCCGCGCGGCCGCGTGGGAGCTGCTCTTCGGCTCCGACGAGGTGGACGCGGCGGTGGTGATCGACCAGGCGGTTCTGCTGGTGTCGGACCTGTCCGCGGAGAAGTCGGTGCCGTACGTCAACGCGGTCCTCGACCGGGTGGCCGGGCTGGCCCAGCACATCCGGGCCGCCGAGCGCGCCGTGTCGAGCCTGGAGGGCCCGGACGACACCGGTGGGCCCGACGTGTCGCAGACCACGTCCGACGATCCGGGGACGGGCGCGGCCGGCTGATAGAGTTCAGGTCCGAAAGCTATCCCTTTAACGAGCCGTCCAGCGAGGCGGACAAGGAGGTGGTGATCGGTGAGCGCTGACGGTTCGGAGACGAACTCGGTGTCACTCTTCACGTCCGACGACGTCGCCAGGACGGTGTCCCGCCTGGCACATCAGATCATCGAACGCACCGCTGCGGACGCGCCCGGCTCGGGCCCCGTGGTGCTGCTCGGCATCCCGACCCGTGGCGTGCCGCTGGCCGCCCGCCTCGCCGAGCGGATCCGCGAGTTCAGCGGGGCCGAGGTCCACGCCGGGTCACTCGACGTCACGCTCTACCGTGACGATCTCGCGGGCGGTCCGCACCGGCCCCTGGGACCCACGAGGGTCCCCTCGCAGGGGATCGACGGGGCCACGGTCATCCTCGTCGACGACGTGCTGTTCTCGGGCCGCACCATCCGGGCCGCGTTCGACGCGCTCCGTGATCTCGGGCGGCCCGCGCGCGTGCAGCTCGCGGTCCTCGTCGACCGCGGTCACCGCGAGCTGCCCATCCGCGCCGACTACGTGGGCAAGAACGTCCCGACCTCCCGGGATGAGGGCGTGTCGGTGCGGCTCACCGAGATCGACGGCACCGACGCCGTGTTCCTGCGGCGGCCCGACCCGGAGAGGACGCGATGAAGCACCTGCTCTCGGCGGCCGACCTCGACCGGGAAGCGGCGCTGTCGATTCTCGACGAGGCGGCGCGACTGAAGGAGGCACTCCTCGGTCGCGAGGTCCGCAAGTTGCCGACGCTGCGCGGCAAGACGGTGCTGACGGTGTTCTATGAGAACTCCACCCGGACCCGCGTGTCCTTCGAGACCGCCGGCAAATGGATGAGCGCTGACGTCATCAACGTCTCGGCGAGCGCGTCCTCCGTCCAGAAGGGCGAGTCGCTCCGCGACACCGCGTTGACCCTCACCGCCATCGGTGCCGATGCCCTTATCGTCCGCCACCCCGCCTCGGGTGCGGCGCAGCAGATCGCCGGCTGGGTCGCCCCCGGAGGGGCGGGCCCGTCGGTCATCAACGCCGGTGACGGCATGCACGAGCACCCCACCCAGGCACTGCTCGACGCCATGACCCTGCGCGAGCGGCTGGGGGGCGTCGAGGGACGCCGCGTGGTGATCGTCGGCGACATCCTGCACTCGCGGGTCGCCCGGTCCAACGCCCTGCTGTTGTCGACGCTGGGCGCGGAGGTCGTCCTCGTCGCCCCGCCCACGCTGTTGCCGGTGGGCGTGGAGTCCTGGCCGGTCCGCGCCTCCACCGATCTCGACGCCGAGCTGGACGGCGCGGACGCCGTCATGATGCTGCGCGTCCAGGCCGAGCGGATGAACGGCGGGTTCTTCCCGTCCGCCCGCGAGTACGCGGTGCGCTACGGACTCGGACCCGCCCGCGCGGCCCGGCTCGGGGAGGACGTCGTCGTCCTGCACCCGGGTCCGATGGTCCGCGGCATGGAGATCGGCTTCGACACCGCCGACGCGCCGTCGTCCGCGATCCTCCAGCAGGTCACCAACGGGGTGCACGTCCGCATGTCGGTCCTGCTGCACGCCCTGGTCGGAACGGAAGGAAACCCCGAGTGAGCGCCCATACTGCGCCTACCCTGCTGCTTCGTCGGGTACGCCCCTACGGGGAGGGCGACCCGGTGGACGTCCTCGTCCGGGACGGCCGGATCGCGGCGATCGGTGACGACGCCGGCGCCCACGTCGGGGCCGGTACCGCCGATGCCACGGACGGTGGGGAGGCCGTCGAGGTCCTCGACTTCGACGGTGCTGTCCTGCTGCCCGGGTTCGTCGATCTGCACACCCATCTGCGCGAGCCCGGCCGCGAGGACACCGAGACCATCGCGACCGGGTCGGCCGCCGCCGCCCTCGGCGGTTACACCGCCGTGTTCGCGATGGCCAACACCCAGCCCCCGCAGGACAACCAGACCGTCACCGACTCGGTCTTCAGGATCGGCCGCGAGGTCGGTCTGTGCGACGTCCACCCCGTCGGCGCCGTCACAGTCGGGCTCGCCGGCGAGCAGCTCACGGAGATGGGGCAGATGGCCTCGGGGGAGGCCCGCGTACGGGTCTTCTCCGACGACGGCATGTGCGTGTACGACCCGCTGGTGATGCGCCGCGCCCTCGAGTACTCGGCCGGTCTCGGCGTGCTCATCGCGCAACACGCCGAGGAGCCGCGGCTGACCCGCGGAGCGGTGGCACACGAGGGGCCCACCGCGGCACGCCTCGGGCTCACCGGCTGGCCGCGCTCGGCCGAGGAGTCGATCGTCGCCCGCGACGCGATCCTCGCCCGCGACGCCGGTGCCCGCGTGCACATCTGTCACGCCTCCACCACCGGCACCGTCGAGCTGCTTCGGTGGGCCAAGGCGCAGGGCATCTCGATCACCGCCGAGGTCACCCCGCACCACCTGCTGCTGGACGACTCGCGACTCGAGTCGTACGACGGCGTGTACCGCGTCAACCCGCCGCTGCGCGAGGCGCACGACGCGGCGGCACTGCGCGAGGCCCTGGTCTCCGGGGTGATCGACTGCGTCGCCACCGACCACGCCCCGCACGCGGCCCAGGAGAAGTGCTGCGAGTTCGCCGCCGCCCGTCCCGGCATGCTCGGCCTCGAGACCGCCCTGCCCATCGTCGCCGCGCTGCTCGTCGAGACCGGGGACATGACCTGGCGGGACCTCGCCCGCGTCATGAGCACCCGGCCCGCCGAGATCGCCGGTCTGTCGGACCAGGGGCGGCCGATCGCGGTGGGGGAGCCGGCCAACCTCGCCGTCGTCGACCCCGACTCCCCGTGGACCGTCGTCGGCGAGGAGCTCGCAAGTCTGTCCGCCAACACCCCCTACGAGGGAATGACGTTCGCGGCGAGGGTCGTCGGCACCGTGTACCGGGGCCGTCTGACCACCCGCGACGGAGAGGTACTCGCATGACCCAGGACTTCTGGACCGTCATCTTCGTCATCGCCGTGCTGCTCGTCCTGATCGGTCTGATGACGCTCGGCTGGCGGAACCGGAGCCGATCCCAGGCGGGTCTGTTCGACGACCTGCCGGCACCGCCCGCCGACCCGGGCGAGGTCGTGCTGGGTCCGCTGTCCGGCGTGTACATCGGAAGCACCATCGCGGGCGACTGGCAGGCCAGGATCGCCCGCCCGCCGCTCGGTCACCGCTCGGCCGGCACCCTCACCGCCCACACCGGCGGCCTGCGACTCGACCTCGCCGACGCCACTGTCTGGATCCCGCGCGAAGACCTCGTCGACGTGCGCCGCGCCTCGGCACTGGCCAACAAGACCGTGCCCGGCGGCGGCATCCTCGTCGCCCGTTGGCAGGTCACCGGCGCGGACGGCCGCACCCTCGTCGACTCGGGCTTCCGGGCCGACGACAAGGACGGCTACCCCCGCTGGGAGGCACTGCGCGGTGACGCCGCCCCCACCCCCGATACCGACTCCACCACCGAGGAGAAGCAGTGACATCGCACAGCACCACGCCCGCGCGACAGGGGGTCGGCGAGCCCGCCGCACTCGTCCTCGAGGACGGGCGTATCCACCGGGGTCAGGCGTTCGGCGCCACCGGCACCACGCTCGGCGAGGCGGTGTTCACCACCGGTATGTCCGGGTACCAGGAGACCCTCACCGATCCGTCCTACTGTCGACAGATCGTCGTGACCACCGCGCCCCAGATCGGCAACACCGGCTGGAACGACGAGGACGGCGAGTCGCTGCTCGACGGCGAGGTCGGCGGCGGCCGCATCTGGGTCGCGGGCCTGGTCATCCGCGACCTGTCGCGCCGCGCCTCCAACCATCGCTCCACGCGCACGCTCGAAGAGGAGATGGTCGCCCAGGGCGTCGTCGGCATCGCGGGGATCGACACCCGCGCGGTCGTCCGCCACATCCGCGAGCGAGGTGCGATGAAGGCCGGCATCTTCTCCGGCGCGGATCTCTCCGACGACGAGACCATGCTCGCCGCGGTCCGCGCCCAGGAGTCCATGGCCGGCGCGTCGCTGTCCGAGGAGGTCACCACCTCCGCGCCGTACGTGGTCGAGCCGGAGGGCGAGGCCCGATTCTCGGTCGCCGCCCTCGACCTGGGCATCAAGTCCAACACGCCGCGGATGCTCGCGGCGCGGGGCGTCCGGGTCCACGTGATCCCCGCCGGGTCGACCCTCCAGGACGTCCTCGACCTCGACGTCGACGGCGTCTTCCTGTCCAACGGGCCCGGCGACCCGGCGACCGCCGACTCCGCCGTGCACCTCACCAAGGAGGTCCTCGGCCAGGGCATCCCGTTCTTCGGCATCTGCTTCGGCAACCAGATCCTCGGGCGCGCCCTGGGTCTGGACACGTACAAGATGCGGTTCGGTCACCGCGGCACCAACATCCCGGTGATCGAGAAGGCCACCGGCTCCGTGGCCATCACCTCGCAGAACCACGGGTTCGCCCTCCGCGCCCCCGAGAACGACACCTGGGAGACCCCGTGGGGGACCGCGACGGTCACCCACGTGTGCGCCAACGACGGCACCGTCGAGGGCGTCGCCCTCACCGACGGCAGCGCGTTCTCCGTCCAGTACCACCCCGAGGCGGCCGCGGGCCCCCGCGACGCGGCGGACCTGTTCGACCGCTTCGTCAGCCTGCTCGCCTCCTCCGACACCGGCTCCGCAGACTCCAGAAAGGGCTCGAACTGATGCCCCGGCGCACAGACATCAACCACGTCCTCGTCATCGGCTCCGGCCCGATCGTCATCGGCCAGGCCAGTGAGTTCGACTACTCCGGGACCCAGGCGTGCCGTGTGCTCAAGTCGGAGGGGCTGCGCGTCACGCTGGTCAACTCCAATCCGGCCACGATCATGACCGACCCCGAGTTCGCCGACGCGACCTACGTCGAACCGATCACTCCCGAGTACATCGACAAGATCTTCGTCCGCGAGGCCGAGCAGGGCCATCCCGTCGACGCGGTCCTCGCGACGCTGGGCGGGCAGACCGCGCTCAACGCCGCCATGCAGCTCGACGCCCAGGGGATCCTCACCAAGCACGGTGTGGAGCTCATCGGCGCCGACATCCCCGCGATCAACCGCGGCGAGGACCGGCAGACCTTCAAGGACATCGTCGCCAGTGTGGGCGGCGAGTCCGCGCGCAGCGCCGTGTGCCACACGATGGAGGAGGTCCACGCGACGGTCGCCGAGCTCGGCCTGCCCGTCGTCGTCCGCCCGTCGTTCACCATGGGCGGCCTCGGTTCCGGCCTCGCCTTCACCACCGAGGACCTCGAGCGGATCGCCGGTGGCGGACTGTCGGCCTCGCCCACCGCGAACGTCCTCATCGAGGAGTCCATCCTCGGGTGGAAGGAGTTCGAGCTCGAGCTCATGCGCGACAACAAGGACAACGTCGTCGTCGTGTGCTCGATCGAGAACGTGGACGCCCTCGGCGTGCACACCGGCGACTCCGTGACGGTCGCGCCGTCGATGACGCTGACCGACCGCGAGTTCCAGAACATGCGCGACCTCGGCATCGCCATCATCCGCGAGGTCGGCGTCGACACCGGCGGCTGCAACATCCAGTTCGCCGTCAACCCGGTCGACGGCCGCATCGTCGTGATCGAGATGAACCCCCGCGTGTCACGCTCGTCGGCGCTGGCCTCCAAGGCCACCGGCTTCCCGATCGCCAAGATCGCGGCCCGCCTCGCGATCGGCTACTCGCTCGACGAGATCACCAACGACATCACGGGGGAGACCCCGGCGTGCTTCGAGCCGACCCTCGACTACGTCGTCGTCAAGGCCCCGCGTTTCGCGTTCGAGAAGTTCCCGGGTGCCGACGACACCCTCACCACCACGATGAAGTCGGTGGGCGAGGCCATGAGCCTCGGCCGCAACTACCGCGAGGCGCTCGGCAAGGTCATGCGCTCGCTCGAGACCAAGGCCGCCGGCTTCTGGACCCTGCCCGACGAGGTCATCGCCCCGGGGCGTTCGACCGACGTCACGGCGGTCCTCGACGATCTGCGTCGCCCGACCGAGGGACGCATGTACGACGTCGAGCTCGCGCTGCGCCTGGGCGCCACGGTCGAGCAGGTGCACGAGGCCTCGGGCATCGACCCGTGGTTCGTCGACGAGGTCGCCGCGCTGGTCGAGCTGCGTCAGGAGATCATCGACGCCCCGGTCGTCGACGAGCCCCTGCTGCGTCGCGCCAAGCACAACGGGCTGTCCGACGCCCAGATCGCGGCGCTGCGCCCCGAGTTCGCCGGGGCCGAGGGCGTGCAGCGCCTTCGGCACCGCCTGGGGGTGCGCCCCGTCTACAAGACCGTCGACACCTGCGCGGCCGAGTTCGAGGCCAAGACCCCGTACCACTACTCCACCTACGAGCTCGACCCCGCCGCCGAGTCGGAGGTCACGCCGCAGACGGAGCGGGAGAAGGTCATCATCCTGGGCTCCGGTCCCAACCGGATCGGCCAGGGCATCGAGTTCGACTACTCGTGCGTGCACGCCGCCCTGACCCTGTCCGAGGCCGGCTACGAGACCGTCATGGTCAACTGCAACCCGGAGACCGTCTCGACCGACTACGACACGGCGGACCGCCTCTACTTCGAGCCGCTCACGTTCGAGGACGTCATGGAGGTCTACCACGCCGAGTCCGAGTCGGGAACGGTCGCGGGCGTCCTCGTCCAGCTCGGCGGGCAGACCCCGCTCGGCCTGGCCGCCCAGCTCGAGGAGGCCGGGGTGCCGATCGTCGGCACCAGCCCGTCCGCCATCGACCTGGCCGAGGACCGCCGCGAGTTCGGCGAGGTGCTGGTCCGCGCCGGCCTGCCCGCCCCCGCGTTCGGCACCGCGATCAACGCGGAGGAGGCCACGACCATCGCCGCGGACATCGGCTACCCCGTTCTCGTGCGCCCGTCCTACGTGCTGGGCGGCCGGGGTATGGAGATCGTCTACGACGAGGCCTCACTTCGCTCCTACATCGACCGGGCGACCGAGATCAGCCCGGACCGTCCGGTCCTGGTGGACCGCTTCCTCGACGACGCCGTCGAGATCGACGTCGACATCCTGTGTGACGGCACCGAGGTCTACCTCGGTGGCGTGATGGAGCACATCGAGGAGGCCGGCATCCACTCCGGCGACTCCGCCTGCGCACTCCCGCCGATCACCCTCGGCCAGGACGACATCGACCGTGTCCGCCGTTCGAGCGAGGCACTCGCCTTCGGCATCGGCGTCAAGGGCCTGATGAACGTCCAGTACGCCATCAAGGACGACGTCCTCTACGTCCTCGAGGCCAACCCGCGCGCCAGCCGCACCGTGCCGTTCGTGTCCAAGGCGACCGGCGTCCACCTGGCCAAGGCCTGCGCCCGGATCATGATGGGCGAGTCCATCGCAGCGCTGCGCGAGGAGGGACTCCTGCCCTCGGACCGGGACGGCGGCTCCCTGCCCGCGGACGCGCCCGTCGCGGTCAAGGAGGCGGTCCTCCCGTTCAACCGCTTCCGCACCCCGGAAGGCGACACCGTCGACTCCCTGCTGAGCCCGGAGATGAAGTCGACCGGCGAGGTCATGGGCATCGGCCCCGACTTCGCCGTCGCCTTCGCCAAGGGTCAGCTCGCCGCCGAGGGGGTGCTCCCCACGTCGGGCACCGTGTTCGTCTCGGTCGCGAACCGGGACAAGCGCTCGATGGTGTTCCCCGCGCAGCGCCTCGCCGCGCTCGGGTTCACCGTTCTGGCCACCGAGGGGACCGCTCTGATGCTGCGGCGGTACGGGATCGCGTGCGAGACCGTGGCGAAGCTCTCCGAGTCGGGCTCGGGTCCCGTGGACGCCGAGGGCAACGCGGTCCGGACGATCGTCGACCGCATCAACGCCGACGAGGTGGATCTCATCCTCAACATCGCCTCCTCGACGGGCGGGACCCGGGCGGACGGACACGAGATCCGCTCCGCCGCCATCTCGCGTCGCGTCCCGTGCGTCACGACCGTCCAGGGCGCCACGGCCGCCGTCCACGGCATCGAGGCGACACGCCGCGGCGACGTCACCGTCAGCCCGCTGCAGGACCTGCACTCGGGGTTCGCCTCCTGATGACCGTCTCCGCCCCCCGGGCCCCCTTCGGCGAGCGGTTACGCTCGGCGGTCTCCGCCCGCGGCAACCTGTGCGTGGGGATCGATCCACACCCCGCACTGCTCGAGGCGTGGGGACTCGGGGCGGACGCCGACGGGCTCGCCGAGTTCGCACGCCGGTCGCTCGAGGCGTTCGCGGACCTCGTCCCGGCGGTCAAACCCCAGGTCGCGTTCTTCGAGGAACACGGCTCGGCCGGCATCGGCGTCCTCGAGCAGGTCCTCGACCGGATCGGCGAGGCCGGCGCGCTGTCCGTCGCGGATGCCAAGCGCGGCGACATCGGCTCGACCATGGCCGGGTACGCCCGGGCGTGGCTGCGCGATTCCTCTCCGCTCGCGTGTGATGCGCTCACCGTCTCGCCGTACCTCGGCGTCGGATCACTGGACGCCGCGTTCGAGGCGGCCTCGGACACCGGGCGAGGGCTGTTCGTCCTCGCCCGCACCTCCAACCCCGAAGCGGGTCCGTTGCAGCGCTCGCTCGGGTCCGCGGGATCGGTCGCGCAGGCGGTGGTCGACGAGGTGGGCCGCCGCAACGGCACGGCCACCCCGGGGGCACCCGGCCCCTTCGGTGTGGTCGTGGGGGCCACGGTCGCCGATCCGCCGCGGCTGGACGCGCTGCACGGGCCCGTCCTCATGCCGGGCGTGGGGGAGCAGGGCGGCACGCTCGAGGACGTCAGGAGGATCGCCGGGCCCGCGCTGCCGCACACCCTGGTCAACGTCTCGCGGCACGTCCTCCGGGCGGGCCCGGACGTCGACGCGATGCGGACCGTCGTGCGCGATCTGGCGGCACAGTACAGGTTCGGTGGCGACTCCTGAGTCACCGCCGTCCCCTCCGGTTCACCGACGTCACATGGGGACACGTCACCGGTGTGCCCGGCGGGAACCGGATCGGCGGCATTCGGGTGGTTCGACTCGCGGTGGCCGAGGCGCGCCGCTAGTCTTCTGTACAACCTCACCACGCCAATGCGCAGTTCAGACGGGGTACCGCTACGGGGCCCCGCGCTGGTACGGGGTCCCTCGGCCGCGTACTGTTGCTGAGGTCATCAGGCCCGGAACAGTGGACATCCCCTCGGGGAAGTCGGAACCGCCCGGGTACGGTGAGCACGAGGGAGCGCCCGCTCCCGGAGGCGTTCCGCAGCCCGCGGACGCGCCGGGGACGGTCACCGCACACCAGGCGGGGGTGTCCTACGGTGGACACCCGCGTGAGTCATGAGACACACACGAACGAGACGGAGGAATTGTGGCCCTTCCCCAGTTGACCGATGAGCAGCGCGCTGCTGCTCTGGAGAAGGCGGCTGCCGCCCGTCGCGCCCGGGCTGAGCTCAAGGAGCGCCTGAAGCGCGGCGGCACCGACCTCAAGCAGGTGCTCAAGGACGCCGAGAGCGACGAGATCCTCGGCAAGATGAAGGTCTCGGCGCTGCTCGAGGCCCTGCCGAAGGTGGGCAAGGTCAAGGCTCAGGAGATCATGACCGAGCTGGAGATCGCGCCGACGCGCCGTCTGCGTGGTCTCGGTGACCGCCAGCGTCGCGCACTGCTCGAGCGGTTCGACTTCACGGTCGACTGATCGGCGAATGAACACACCGTCGTCCGGGGCCGCCCCGGAGGCGACGGCGAAGAGGGGCCGGCTGATCGTCTTGGCCGGCCCCTCCGCTGTCGGCAAGTCAACCGTCGTCGCCCGCCTGCGCGAGCGCCTGTCCGATCTCTACTTCAGCGTCTCCATGACCACCCGCGATCCCCGCCCCGGCGAGGTCGACGGTCGCGACTATCACTTCGTCACCACGGAGGAGTTCCGCGACGCGGTCGCGGGGGGCCGCATGCTGGAGTGGGCCGAGATCCACCGGGGCCTCCAGCTCTCCGGTACCCCCGCCGAGCCGGTCCGCCGCGCCCTGGACGAGGGTCGGCCGGTCCTCATCGAGGTCGATCTGGCCGGGGTCCGTCAGATCCGCGAGTCCCTACCCGAGGGCACGACCGTCTTCCTGGCACCTCCGTCATGGGAAGAACTCGAGGTCCGCCTGCGTGGTAGGGGTACCGAACCCCACGACGTGGTCGCCCGTCGACTCGAGACCGCGAAGGTCGAGATGGAGGCCCGCGACGAGTTCGACGTGGTCATCGTCAACGACGAACTCGAGGCCGCCGTCGACGAGTTGGTATCATTGCTGGTCGGCCGCGACTAGCGCCGGTCCCAGCGTCACCCGGGTGTCACGAGACACCGCCCGCAGTACCCAGAGGAGATCCCATAGTGGCCACCACCGAAGCCGCAGCGGCCACCCCGCTGTACGACACCCCGATCGGTATCACCAACCCCCCGATCGACGAGCTGCTCGAGCGGGCGTCCTCCAAGTACGCGCTCGTAATCTTCGCCGCCAAGCGCGCGCGGCAGATCAACTCGTACTACAACCAGATCGAGGAGGGCATCCTCGAGTACGTCGGTCCGCTGGTCGACCCGGGGCTGCACGAGAAGCCGCTGACCATCGCGCTGCGCGAGCTGCACTCCGATCTGCTCGACTGCGCCGAGGGAGAGTGAGCCCCACCGGGGACGACATGCGCGGCAAGCGTGTCGTCGTCGGCGTGGGCGGCGGGATCGCCGCGTACAAGGCCTGCGGCCTGATCCGGCTCCTCACCGAGTCCGGATGCCACGTCGACGTCGTCCCCACCGAGGCGGCCCTGCGCTTCGTCGGGTCCGCCACCTTCGAGGCTTTGTCCGGAAATCCGGTGTCGACCGGGGTGTTCTCGGACGTGCCGTCCGTCCGCCACGTCGCCCTCGGGCAGCGGGCGGACCTCGTCGTCGTCGCCCCCGCCACCGCCGACCTGCTCGCCCGCGCGGCGAGCGGCCGGGCGGACGACCTCCTCACCTCCACGCTGCTCACCGCACGCTGCCCGGTCCTGCTCGCCCCGGCCATGCACACCGAGATGTGGGAGCACCCCGCCACCCGGCGGAACGTCGACACCCTCCGCGGGGACGGGGTGCACGTCATGCCACCGGCCTCCGGACGCCTCACCGGCGCCGACACCGGCGCCGGGCGCCTACCCGAGCCGTCGGACATCGCCCGGCTGGCCTGGCTTTTCCTCGACGGCGGGACCCTGCCGTGGGATCTGGCGGGTCGGCGCGTCGTGGTGACCTCCGGCGGTACCCGCGAGGAGATCGACCCGGTCCGGTTCCTCGGCAACCGGAGCTCCGGCAAGCAGGGACACGCGATCGCCGCGGTGGCCGCGGCCCGTGGCGCCCGGGTCACGTTGGTGACGTCCTCGGACCTCCCGGTGCCCGCGGCCGTCGAGGCCGTGCACATCGAGTCCGCACTGCAGTTGCGGGAGGAGACCCTGCGCGCCGCCGCCCACGCCGATGTCGTCGTCAAGGCCGCGGCCGTCGCCGACTTCCGGCCGGCGGACGTCTCCGAGTCCAAACTCAAGAAGGGCAGCGATTCCGAGCCGGCCGAGATCAGGCTGCAGCGCAACCCGGACATCCTGGCCGACCTCGTCGCGGCCCGCTCCGCCGGCGACGTCCCCGCCAGCTGCGTCCTGGTCGGTTTCGCGGCCGAGACCGGCGACTCCTCCGGATCGGTCCTCGAGCACGGCCGGGCGAAGCTCGCGAGGAAGGGATGCGACCTCCTCGTCGTCAACGAGGTCGGGCGGGACACCACCTTCGGCCGGGACGACAACGGGGGCTGGATCCTCGACGTCGACGGCGCCGAGACCACGCTGGACCGGGCGAGCAAGGACCTCCTGGCCGACCGGCTGCTCGACGCGGTCGCAGCGGTCAGCCTCCGCCGGACCCGCCGGAGTGACACAGACCGCACCGACTAGTGTCGTTCTCACGCGATCGGCACCGATCACACGCGATCCCACCATGGAAGAGAGAAGCACTGTGACGCAGGCACGTCGGCTGTTCACCAGCGAGTCCGTGACCGAGGGGCATCCGGACAAGATCTGTGACGCCATCTCAGATTCGATCCTGGACGCGATGCTGGAACAGGACCCGGCGGCCCGCGTGGCCGTGGAGACAATGGTCACCACCGGCCAGGTCCACGTGGCCGGCGAGGTCAAGACCACTGGTTACGTGGAGATCCCGCAGCTCATCCGCGACAAGATCGTCGAGATCGGCTACGACTCCTCCGACAAGGGCTTCGACGGGGTCTCCTGCGGCGTGTCCATCTCTATCGGCCAGCAGTCCCCGGAGATCGCCCAGGGAGTCGACACCTCCCACGAGGCACGCACCTCCACCGAGTCGGTCGAGGACGCCATCGCCCGCCAGGGCGCCGGCGACCAGGGCCTGATGTTCGGCTACGCCTGCTCGGACACCCCCGAGCTCATGCCGCTGCCGATCGCGCTGGCGCACCGCCTGTCCCGGCGGCTGACCGAGGTGCGCAAAGACGGCACCCTGGACTACCTGCGCCCGGACGGCAAGACCCAGGTCACCATCGAGTACGACGGCGACCGCGCGGTGCGTCTGGACACCATCGTCATCTCCACCCAGCACGCCGACGGCATCGACCTCGAGACCACGCTGCGTGACGACCTCACCGCCCACGTGATCGACCCGGTCCTGGCCGATGCGGCCGGTGACATCGACACCTCCGACTTCCGCCTGTTGGTCAACCCCACGGGCCGGTTCGTGCTCGGTGGCCCGATGGGCGACGCCGGTCTGACCGGACGCAAGATCATCGTCGACACCTATGGCGGCATGGCCCGTCACGGCGGCGGCGCCTTCTCGGGCAAGGACCCGTCCAAGGTCGACCGCTCCGCCGCGTACGCAATGCGCTGGGTCGCCAAGAACATCGTCGCCGCCGGGCTGGCCGAGCGCGTCGAGGTCCAGGTCGCCTACGCCATCGGCAAGGCCGCCCCCGTCGGCCTGTTCGTCGAGGCCTTCGGCACCGAGAAGGTCGAGATCGACCGTCTGCAGCAGGCCGTGACCGAGGTGTTCGACCTGCGCCCGGGCGCCATCATCCGCGACCTGGACCTCAAGCGGCCCATCTACGCCCCCACCGCGGCCTACGGCCACTTCGGACGCACCGACGTCGACCTGCCCTGGGAGCGCACCGACCGCGTCGAGGACCTCAGGACGGCCGCCGGACTGTAGAGCCGTCGCACCTGGGTGTCGTAGCGGGGTGCGAGGATTTCCGACGTGACGACAACGCGCCCGGCGACCCGGGTCGCGGCGGCCGAGCGCCCCGTGGCCCGGGTTCTGCCGTTGCTCGGGGTACCCCACCTCGACCGCGAGTTCGACTACCGGGTGCCCGAGTCGATGTCGGCCGAGGCTCGCCCCGGCGTACGCGTGCGGGTGCGTTTCGCCGGCCGACTTGTCGACGGTTTCCTCGTCGAACGCGCGGCCCACACCGACCACCAGGGCGAGCTCGCCTGGCTCGAACGCGTGGTCTCCCCGGAACCCGTCCTCACCCCGGCGCTGTTGCGCCTGGTGGACCTCGTCGCGCGCCGGTGGGTGGGCACGCGGTCCGACGTGCTCCGACTGGCCATCCCGCCCCGGCACGCGGCGGCGGAGAAGTCCGTGCCCGAGCCCGGCGCGCCCGAGGGGGTGTCGATCGGCCCGGTCGAACTACCGGCGGGCTGGGAGGACCACCCGATGGTCGCCAGGTTCCTCGAGGCGGTCACCGGCGGTGTGCCGGCCCGGGGGGTGTGGACGGTGCCGCCCGGCCGGGACTGGGCGCGGTCGTTGGCCGCACTCGCCGACTCCGTCCGACGACGGGGTCTGCAGGTGCTGCTCATCGTCCCGGACCAACGTGACGTCGACCGCCTCGCCGGGGCGTGCCGCGAGGTGGTCGGGGGCGGAGCGGCCGGCCGGGACCTCGTCGCCGACCTGTCCGCGGGAGTGGGCCCCTCCGCCAGGTACCGACGCTGGCTGCGCGCGGTCCGCGGGCATGCACGGATCGTCGTGGGCACACGCAGCTCCGTCTTCGCCCCGCTCCCCGAACCGGGCCTCATCGTGCTGCACGACGACGGTGACGACTCCTTCGTCGAACCCCGCGCTCCGTATCCGCACACGCGTGATGTCGCCGCCCAGCGTTCCGCGCTGGAGGGCACCCCGCTCCTGCTGACGTCGGTGGACCGGACGCCGGAAGTCGCGGAGTACGTGAGGACCGGCTGGGCACACGAGATCCGGCCCCGCGCCGGCCTGGTCCGCGAGCTGGCCCCGCGCGTGGTGGCCGTGACGGACGCCGACCCGCTCCAGGCACGCGACGTCGCGGGCGGCCGCACGCGCCTGCCGGCCGTCGCGTTGACGATGGCCCGCGAGTCGATCGACGTCGACGCGCCGGTCCTGGTCCAGGTTCCCCGGAAGGGGTACATCCCCACTCTGCTGTGCGGTTCCTGCCGGACGCCCGCCCGGTGTCGTCGCTGCAACGGCCCCCTGCGCGCCGGCCGCATGGACGAGGTCTACGGGCCGGTCGAGCTGGCGTGCGGGTGGTGCGGGGCGCCCGAGCCGGGGTTCCGGTGCGTGGCCTGCGGATCGCGTGCGTTGCGCGCCGGGGTCGTGGGCGCGGGGCGCACCGCCGAGGAGTTGGGCCGGATGTTCCCCGGGGTGCGGATCCGCACGAGCGGGGGAGGGGAGATCCTCGACTCCGTGCCCGCGAGTCCCGCGATCATCGTGTCCACCCCCGGCGCGGAGCCCGTCGCCGACGGCGGTTACGGCGCCGCGCTGCTGTTGGACTCGTGGGCGCTGCTCGGCCGGCCCGACCTGAGGGCTGTGCAGAACGCGCTCCGGCTGTGGATCGGCGCCGCCGGGCTCGTCCGCCCGGCCGACGAGGGTGGCAGGGTGTTCCTGTCGGCGGACTCCGGGTCCGCGGTCGCCCAGGCGTTGGTCCGGTGGGACCCACAGGGCTGGGCGGAGCGCGAGCTCGCCGACCGCGCCGAGGTCGGGTTCCCCCCGGCGGTCCACATGATGGCGGTCGACGGCCCCGCGGCGGCGCTGGCGGAGTTCCTCGAGGACTTCCGGTTCGCCGACAGCGTCGAGGTGCTCGGCCCGGTGGACCTCCCCCCTGGCGAGGAGCTGCCCGGCCATGACGAGGTGGAGGATCCCGAGCGGGTCCTCCTGCGGGTCCCCCCGGCGATGCTGAACGACGTCGCCGCGGAGCTGCGCGCCCTCATCGTCCGGCGGGCGGGCAGACGATCCACCCATCCGCTGCGCGTCCGCCTGGATCCCGTGAACATCGGATGACTGACGCAGCGCCTAGAATGGCTGTTCATCACCGTCGCCCCGAGGAGACCCGATACGCATGCCCGTCCACCCCGTCCGGCTCTTCGGCGATCCCGTCCTGAGGACCGCCGCTGATCCCGTCACCTCCTTCGACGACCGGCTGGCGCGGACGGTGACGGACCTCATGGACACGGTCGCGCACGAGGAGGGCGCCGGTCTCGCGGCCCCGCAGATCGGCCTGTCCACCCGCGTGTTCGTCTACACCTGTGGAGGACGTCGGGGCCACCTGGTCAACCCGGAATGGGAAGCCATCGGGAACGAGACCACCGAGGTCAACGAGGGCTGTCTGTCCATCCCGGGGGTGTCGATGCCCACGGAGCGGTTCGCCCGGGTCCGCGCACGCGGGTTCGACATGAAGGGTGACCCGGTCAGCTTCGAGGCGGAGGGCATCCTCGCCCGCGCTGTCCAGCATGAGATCGACCACCTCGACGGGGTGCTGTTCCTCCAGCGGCTCACCCCGGAACGTCGCCGCGCCGCGATGGCCGAGATCCGCTCGTCAGCGTGGTTCGGCAGCGCCGCCGTCAGCGCCGGGGTCGTCTACGACCAGCTCTCCGACGCCATGGCGGTGAGGTGACCGATGCGCCTCGTCTTCGCCGGCACCCCCGACGTCGCCGTCCCGTCCCTGCGGGCTCTCCTCGACAGCGACCGCCACGAGGTGGTGGCCGTGGTCTCCCGACCCGACGCGCGCACCGGACGTGGCCGCGGGCTGTCCCGCAGTCCCGTCGCGGCCGCCGCCGACGCGGCGGGAATCGAGGTCCTCACCCCGCCCAACGCCCGCGATTCCGGGTTCGCCGAGCGGCTGCGTGAACTGGCGCCCGACGCCGTCCCCGTGGTCGCCTACGGACACCTCGTCCCACGGCCCGTTCTGGACATCCCGGCGCACGGTTGGATCAACCTGCACTTCTCCCTCCTGCCCGCGTGGCGGGGGGCCGCCCCCGTCAACGCCGCCATCGCGGCCGGTGACGAGGTCACCGGCGCCACGACGTTCCGGCTCGACGAGGGGATGGACACCGGCCCCGTGCTGGGAACGATGACCGAGACGATCCGGCCACGCGACACCGCCGGCGACCTGCTCGGGCGACTGTCCGAGTCCGGGGCCGGTCTGCTGGTCGCGACGCTCGACGGCCTCGAGGCGGGGGAGTTGCGCCCGGTACCGCAACCGACCGATGGCGTCTCCCACGCGGGGAAGCTCACCGTCGACGACGCGCGGGTGCGGTGGTCCGACCCCGCCCTGGCGGTCGATCGACACATCCGGTCGGTCACCCCGGCGCCCGGTGCGTGGACGACACTCGGCGGCGAGCGGGTGAAGATCGGCTCGGCCCGCCCGGCCGAGGAGACCGCCCCCGACCTCGAGCCCGGCCGTATCGCGTGGGACAAGAAGGCCGTGCACGTGGGCACGGCCTCCGCTCCCATGGTGCTCGAGACCATCCAACCCCCGGGCAAGAGGATGATGGACGCACTCAACTGGGTCCGCGGTGCGCGCCTCGACGCCGAGGCGGCCTTCGAGTGAGCGCCGACGGCGGACGGGGTCGCGGCGCCGGAAACGGCGGCAGCGAACGGGGCCGTGGCGCCGGAAGCGGCGGCAGCGGGCGCCGCGGTGACGCTCCGAAGCGCGGAGACGGCGGAGGTCGCCCCCGGGACACGGGCGCAGGTCGCCCACGGTCGGGCGGCCAGCAACGGTCAGGGGGACCGCGTTCGGGAGCCCGGCAGCGGTCTGGTGACCGGCAGCAGCAAGGTGGCCGGCAGCGGTCGGGCGACCAGCAGCGAGCGCAGCGACGGCCCGACGCGAGGTCCGTGGCCCTGACGGTCATGGCGGCGGTCCGCGAGCGCGCGGCCTACGCCAACCTCACGCTGCCGGCCGAGCTGCGCCGGGCGAAGCTCGACACCCGCGACGCCGCCCTGGCGACCGAGCTGACCTACGGCACGCTCCGCGCGCAGGGGCTCCTCGACCGCATCATCACCCTCGCCTCGTCGCGCCCCGTCGAGGAGATCGACCCGCCGGTGCTCGATCTGATCCGCCTGGGCGCCTACCAGCTGCTGTTCACGCGCATCGGCGCGCACGCGGCCGTCGACACCAGCGTGGAGGCGGCCCGCACCGCGGGGCTCGGCCGCGCCGGTGCGTTCGTCAACGCCGTCCTGCGCAAGATCTCGGCGCGCGACGCGGACGCGTGGGTCGAGGCGCTACGCGACGGCGTGACCGACCCGGTGGCGAGAATGGCCATCGGCACCGCCCACCCGGAGTGGATCGCCCGGGCGTTCGCCGACTCGCTCGGTGCGGCCGCCGGGGAGCTGCCCGAGCTGCTCGCCGCGGACGACGCGCGGCCCAGGGTCCACCTGGCCGCCCGGCCGGGCGCGATCTCCGCCGAGGAGCTCGCGTTGGTCACGGGGGGCCGCGAGGGCGAGCTGTCGCCGTACGCGGTGCACCTCGACTCGGGGGACCCGGGCACGCTCGACGCCGTGCGGGAGGGGCTGGCCGCGGTCCAGGACGAGGGCAGCCAGCTGGTCGCGCTGGCCGCCGCCCGCGCGCCGCTGGACGGCCCGGACGGCGGACGCTGGCTCGATCTCGCCGCCGGCCCCGGCGGCAAGGCGGTCATGTTGGGCGCGCTCGCGGAGATCGAGGGCGGGACCCTCACCGGCGTCGAGGTGTCGCCGCATCGCGCCGACCTGGTCCGTGAGGCCACCCGGGACCTTCCGGTGACGGTGCACACGGCCGACGGCCGCGATCCCGGCCTCGAACCCGGCTTCGACCGCGTCCTCCTCGACGCGCCGTGCTCGGGCCTGGGCGCGTTGCGGCGGCGCCCCGAGGCGCGGTGGCGCAAGACGGCCGCGGACATCCCCGCGCTGGTCTCTCTGCAGCGCGAGCTGCTGGACTCGGCGATGCGACTGGTCCGACCGGGGGGTGTGGTGCTGTACGCGACGTGCTCGCCGCATCTGTCGGAGACCGTGTCGGTGGTCCGCGAGGCCGCGCGTCGGGACGACGTGGAGACGCTCGACGTGCGAGAGATCCTCGCGGACATCGGCGGCGCGGTCGGCGGCCCGCCCGACGGGTCGGGGGCGGGGCCGTGGGTGCAGCTGTGGCCGCACCGGCACGGCACCGACGCGATGTTCATGGCGGCGCTGCGGCGGACCCGCTGACGCGGCCCGCCTAGACTGGGCGGCATGTCGTACCAGCCGCTCATCGCGCCGTCGATCCTGTCCGCCGACTTCGCCCGACTCGACCGCGAGATCGAGCGGATCCCGTCCGCCGACTGGATCCACGTGGACGTCATGGACGGCCACTTCGTGCCCAACCTGTCGTTCGGCGCGCCGGTCGCCGCTGCGGTCGGCCGGGTGACCGACAAGCCCATGGACTGCCACCTCATGATCGAGAACCCGCTGCGCTGGGTCGGGGACTACGTCGACGCGGGCGCCGCGAACGTGACCTTCCACCTCGAGGCGGCCGACGACCCGGTGGCGGTGGCGGACCTGCTGCACGTCAAGGGCAGCCGTGCCGGGATCTCGATCAAGCCGGGCACGCCCGCCGAGATGTGCTTCGAGGTGCTCGACCACGTGGACCTGGTCCTCGTGATGAGCGTCGAGCCGGGCTTCGGCGGTCAGAAGTTCATGCCCGAGTCGCTCGACAAGGTCCGCGCCCTGCGTGCCGAGATCGACCGCCGCGGTCTGGACGTCCGCATCCAGATCGACGGTGGGATCGACGCCGACACGATCGGGGAGTGCGCGGCCGCCGGCTGTGACGTGTTCGTGGCCGGCTCGGCCGTCTACGGCGCCCCGGACCCCGACGTGATGATCGGGGACCTGCGCGACCGCGCGCTCGCCGCGCGGGCGTGACCGTGCCCGACGCGACCGGCCCCGAGGCGGTCGCCTCCACGACGACACCGGCGCGCCGCCGGGAGCGGGCCGCCCTCGCCGAGGCGATCGCTCTCTCGCGGGCGGCGCTCGGGGTGAGCACGCCCAACCCGCCGGTCGGCGCGGTGGTGCTCGACGCCGCCGGTGCGGTCGTCGGTCGCGGCGCCACCGAGGCGCCGGGCGGCCGGCACGCCGAGGTGGTCGCCCTGGACGAGGCCGGCGACCGGGCGCGGAGTGGCACGCTCGTCGTGACGTTGGAGCCGTGCGATCACCACGGCCGCACGGGCCCCTGCACCGCGCGGGCCCTGGCCGCGGGCGTCGCGCGCGTGGTGTACGCCGTGTCCGACCCGAACCCCGTGGCGGCCGGCGGTGCCGACACCTTGCGGCGGGCGGGGGTCGACGTGTCCAGGGGCGACGACGACGAGGTCCGCGCCGCCGGGGACGGCCCGCTCCGGGCGTGGCTCCACCGGCAGGCCCACGGCCGACCGTTCGTCACCTGGAAGTACGCGGCCAGCCTGGACGGCAGGGTGGCCGCGGCAGACGGGTCGAGCAGGTGGATCACCGGGCCCGTCTCGCGACACCACGCACACGCGAGGCGGCAGGAGATCGACGCCCTCGTCGTCGGCACCGGGACCCTCACCGCCGACGACCCCGCTCTGACCGCCCGCCTAGACGACGGACGCCCCGCCCCACGCCAGCCCCTCCGGGCGGTGATGGGCCTGTCCGCCGTGCCCGCCGACGCGGCCGTCCGCGGGGACGACGGCCGGTTCCGGCACCTCGCCACCCGGGACCCCGCCGAGGCGCTCGCGATGCTCGGGGACGTGTGTCACGTCCTCGTCGAGGGCGGCCCGCGCCTGGCCGGGGCGTTCCTGGCCGCCGGGCTCGTCGACCAGGTCGACGCCTACATCGCCCCGCTCGTCCTCGGCGGCGGACGGTCGGCCGTCGAGGGGGCCGGCGTCGCCACGCTCGCCGACGCGCACGGCTTCACCGTCCGCGAGATCACCGTCCTCGGCGCCGACGTCCACCTGCGCATGACGGCGCCGACCACCCGACCCACGCCCGCGGCGCCCGACACGCAGGCGCCCGCCACCCCACCGACGAGAGGACCCCGCTGATGTTCACCGGAATCGTTGAGGAGCTCGGCACCCTCGAATCGATCGACCGGCGGGGAGACTCCGCGCGGCTGCGGATCCGCGGCCCGCTGGTCACCTCCGACGCGGGCCACGGCGACTCGATCGCCGTCAACGGGGTCTGCCTCACCGTCACCGAGTGGGAGCCCGGTGCCCACTTCGACGTGGACGTCATGGCCGAGACGCTCGACCGCACCGCGCTCGCCGCCCTCGCGCCCGGTGACCCCGTCAACCTGGAGCGCGCCATGCGCGCCGACGCCCGCTTCGGCGGCCACATCGTCCAGGGGCACGTCGACGGCACCGGCCGCGTCGTCAGTCGCGTCGAGCACGAGCACTGGCACGTCCTACGGATCTCCCTGCCCGGCGACCTCGCCCGCTACGTCGTGGAGAAGGGCTCCATCACCGTCTCCGGCACCTCGCTCACCGTCTCGGCGGTGAGCGCGCCCGGCGAGGCCGACGCCTGGTTCGAGGTGTCGCTCATCCCCACCACCCTCGAGGCCACGATCCTCGGTGGCCTGGCCCACGGGGACGCGGTCAACCTCGAGGTGGACGTGCTGGCGAAGTACGTCGAGCGGCTGCTGGACGGACGCGGTGGCGGGTCCCGCTGATCGGATGCGCCATACTTGAGCCCGGACCCGCGGCCGCCGCCCGGGCTCGTCAGACACGAGGAGACCCCGCACCAGTGACCACCTTCGACGGCATCGAGCGAGCCATCGCCGACATCGCGGCGGGACGGGCCGTGGTGGTGGTGGACAGCGAGGACCGCGAGAACGAGGGCGACCTGATCTTCGCCGCCGAGCTCGCCACCCCCGAACTCATGGGCTTCCTCGTCCGGTATTCCTCCGGGTACGTGTGCGTCGCACTCGAGCCCGAGGACTGCCTCCGCCTGGACCTGCCGCCGATGCGGGCCATCAACGAGGACCGCCACGACACCGCCTACACCGTGACCGTGGACGCCCGCACCGGCGTGTCCACCGGTATCTCCGCCGCCGACCGCGCCCGCACCGCGCGGCTGCTCGCCGCCGACGACACCGTGCCCGGGGACTTCACCCGCCCCGGCCACGTGGTGCCCCTGCGCGCCCGGCCCGGCGGCGTCCTCACGCGGCCCGGTCACACCGAGGCCGCGGTCGACCTCGCCCGACTGGCCGGCCTGCGTCCCGCCGGCGTGATCTGCGAGATCGTCTCCGAGGACGATCCCACGACCA
The DNA here is from genome assembly GCF_001570845.1 of Dietzia papillomatosis NBRC 105045. Lineage (NCBI taxonomy): Bacteria > Bacillati > Actinomycetota > Actinomycetes > Mycobacteriales > Dietziaceae > Dietzia > Dietzia papillomatosis. The sequence continues at coordinate 59,975 of NZ_BCSL01000014.1, forward strand.
TGGCCCGCACCCCCGAGCTGCGGCGGTTCGCCGACGAGCACGGCCTGGCGATGGTGACCATCGAGGCACTGCAGGCCTGGCGGCGTGCACACGAGGTGCAGGTGGTCCACGAGGCCGCGGCCCGCGTGCCCACCCCCGCCGGCACCCTCACCGCCCACGGCTACCGCGACACCCTCCAGGGCGTCGAGCACGTGGCCATGGTCGCCGGCGACGTCTCCGGCGACGAGCCGGTCTCGGTCCGGATCCACTCCGAGTGCCTCACCGGTGACGTCTTCCACTCCCTGCGGTGCGACTGCGGCCCGCAGCTCGACGCCGCGGTCGCCGCCGTATGCGAGGAGGGACGCGGGATCGTCCTCTACATGCGGGGCCACGAGGGCCGGGGGATCGGCCTCGTCCAGAAGCTCCGCGCCTACCAGCTCCAGGACTCGGGCCGCGACACCGTCGACGCCAACCTCGACCTGGGCCTGCCCGCCGACGCCCGTGACTTCAGTCTCGCCGCGCAGATGCTGCGCGACCTCGGGGTCACCCGGGTCCGGCTCATGACCAACAACCCCGCCAAGGCCGACGCCCTGCGCGCCGGTGGGGTGGAGGTGGTGGCCAGGGTGCCCATGCCCACCGCGGTGACCCCCGAGAACCTGAGGTACCTGCGCACGAAACGGGACCGTATGGGCCACCTGCTCGAGGGGCTCGACGAAGGGCCGGCCGGGCCGGCCGGCCCGGCGGGCGCCGACGTGAACGGAGAGGATCAGCGATGAGCGGCAGCGGAAGGCCTGAACCGGTCGTCCCCGACGCCCGCGGGCTGCGGCTCGGCGTGGTGGCCTCGACATGGCACCAGGAGATCTGCACCCAGCTCGTGGACCGGGCACTGGCCGTCGCCGAGGCCTCCAGAGCGGCCGTCACCCTCGCCCGCGTCACCGGGGCCGTGGAACTGCCCGTCGTGGCGCAGGAGCTCGCGCGCACCCACGACGCCGTGGTCGCGCTCGGCGTCGTCATCCGGGGCGCCACGCCCCACTTCGACTACGTCTGCCGCTCGGTGACCGACGGCCTCACCCGGATCGCCCTCGACGAGGCCACGCCCGTCGCCCACGGCGTCCTCACCACCGAGGACGAGGACCAGGCCCGCGACCGCGACGGCCACGAGGGCGCAGCGGAGGACAAGGGCGGGGAGGCGGTGGCCGCCGCGCTCGGCGCCGCCATCGCCCTGCGCGAACTGAGGACCATCCGATGAACGGCACCTGGGAGTTCGAGCACACCCCGCGCCGGATGCGCACCACCGTGATCGCGCTGGCGGTGCTCATCGTCATCATCCACGTCGTGTGGGCCGTCATCCTCGTCCGCGGGGACACCGGCGTGACGATCGGCGTCGCCGACCAGCTGGCCTTCGTCGTCACCGGCCTCATCTTCGCCGGCGTCCTGCTCACCCTCCTGCGCATCCGCGTCCGCGCCGGCGAGCAGGGCGTCGAACTGCGCGGCCCCCTCCGGACCCGGGGGTGGAGCTGGGAGGACATCGTGGGCGTGACCTTCCCCCGCTCGAGCTACTGGCCCCGGCTGGAACTGCCGGCCTATGAACACGCGGGGATCTGGGCGATCCAGTCCTTCGACGGCCGGGACGGCGTCGAGGCCATGTCGCGACTGCGCGACGTCATCCGCGCCCACAAGCCCTCGGCCGCCGACCCCGAGACCGTCGCCGACCGCTGACGCGCCGTGGCCGACCCGCGTTCCTACCGCCCGGCCCCCGGCTCGATACCCACCGAGCCGGGGGTGTACCGCTTCCGTGACGAGCACGGACGCGTCATCTACGTGGGCAAGGCCAAGAACCTCCGCAGTCGGCTCAGCTCGTACTTCGCCGATCTGTCACTGCTGCACCCGCGCACCCGGCAGATGGTCACCTCCGCCGCCGGCGTGCAGTGGACCGTCGTCTCGACCGAGGTCGAGGCGCTGCAGCTCGAGTACACGTGGATCAAGAAGTACGACCCGCGGTTCAACGTCCGCTACCGCGACGACAAGACCTACCCGATGCTCGCCGTCACCGTCGGCGAGGAGGTGCCGCGCGCGTTCGTCTACCGCGGCCCCCGCCGGCCCGGCACCCGCTACTTCGGCCCCTACTCCCACGCGTGGGCCATCCGCGACACCCTCGACACCCTGCAGCGGGTGTTCCCCGTGCGCTCGTGCTCGGCCGGCGTGTACAAACGTCAGGCCCAGCTCGGGCGGCCCTGCCTGCTCGGCTACATCGACAAGTGCGCGGCCCCGTGCATCGGCCGGGTCACCCCGGACGAGCACCGGCTGATCGTCAATGAACTCATCGACTTCCTCGCCGGGCGGACCGACGCCATCATGCGGCGCATCGAGAAGCAGATGATGGAGGCCTCCGCCGATCTGGACTTCGAGCGCGCCGCGCGGCTGCGTGACGACCTCGGGGCGATGCGCCGGGCCATGGAGAAGCAGGCCGTGGTCCTGGGCGACGGAACCGACGCCGACATCGTGGGCGTCGAGGTCGACGAGCTCCAGGTGTCGGTCCAGGTCTTCCACGTCCGCGGCGGACGTATCCGCGGCCAGCGCGGCTGGGTGGTCGAGCACGCGCACGGGATCGACGAGGACGGCGAGTTCGACGCGGCCCGCGCGATCCCCGGCGTGGTGTCCGACTACCTCGCCCAGTTCTACGGCGGGGAGGCCGACCTGGCCGAGGCCGCCGAGTCCGGCGATATCGCCTCCGCCGTGCCCCGCGAGGTGCTGGTGCCGGCCCTGCCCGAGGACTCGGAGGAGCTCGCCGACTGGCTCTCGGGCCTGCGCGGCTCCCGGGTCTCCCTGCGGGTGCCGCAGCGCGGGGACAAGCGGGCCCTGGCCGAGACGGTCCACCGCAACGCCGTCGAGGCCCTGACCCAGCACAAGCTGCGTCGCAGCGGCGACCTCACCGCGCGCTCCGCCGCCCTGCAGGAGATCCAGGAGACCCTCGAGCTGGACTCCGCGCCCCTGCGCATCGAGTGCGTGGACATCTCGCACACCCAGGGCACGGACGTCATGGCCTCGCTCGTGGTGTTCGAGGACGGCATCCCCCGGAAGAGCGACTACCGCCTGTACCGCATCCGCGACGCCGCGGGGGACGGTCACTCGGACGACGTGGCGAGCATCGCCGAGGTCACCCGCCGACGCTTCCGTCGTCATCACGAGGACCCGGCGCTCACCCCGGACGAGACGGACGGACCGGTCGACGACGAGGCGGGCGACCCGGAGGCGGCCCCGCCCGCCCGCCGGTTCGCCTATCCGCCGCAGCTGTTCGTCGTCGACGGCGGGCGCCCGCAGGTCGAGGCGGCCGCCGAGGTGCTGTCCGAGCTCGGCGTCACCGACGTCCCGGTCATCGGCATCGCCAAGCGACTCGAGGAGATCTGGCTGCCGGGCGAGGAGTACCCGGCGATCTTCCCGCGTCACGGCGAGGGCCTGTTCCTGCTCCAGCGCCTGCGCGACGAGGCCCACCGGTTCGCCATCCGCGCGCATCGGGGCGCGCGCTCCAAGCGGATGACCGCCTCCGTACTCGACGACGTCCCCGGTCTCGGCCCCGCCCGCCGCGCGGCGCTGGTCGAGAAGTTCCCCACCGTCTCCGCGCTGCGCGCCGCCACCGTGGAGGACCTGTGCACGGTCCCCGGCATCGGTCCCGGCGTCGCGGCGTCGATCCTCGCGACGCTCGGAAACGGTGGGTCGGCCGATGCCGACTCCGAGCCCGGGGACGCGGACGGCACCGACGTGGAAGACTCGGCGGGGCGGCCCGGGCCGGGCGAGACGAACGACGCGAGGTGACACGATGGACGACGACGGCGACGACCCGGGGCGTGAGCTCCTCCTGATCAGCGGCATGTCGGGAGCCGGCAAGGGGACCGCCTCGAAGGTCCTCGAGGAGTTCGGGTGGTACGTCGTGGACAACCTCCCGCTGCCCTTCGTGGGGGAGTTCCTCGGCCGTTTCGACGACTCGGACGACGAACCCCGCAGGCTCGCGATCGTCGCCGACACGCGCAGCCTCGGCTTCGACGAGCACCTGGGTGAGCTGCTCGAGCTGTTCGCCGGCCGGCAGCGGTCCCGCATCCTGTTCCTGGACGCCTCCGACGAGGCGCTGGTGAACCGGTTCAACAACGTGCGCCGCTCGCACCCCCTGCAGTCCGGCGGCGGGCTCATCGACGGCATAACCAGGGAACGCAGGACCCTCGAGGTCCTGCGCGGACGGGCCGACGTCGTCGTGGACACGACCGCGCTCAGCGTCCACGACCTGCGCCACCGACTGGAGACCCCGTTCGGTGACCTCGGGTTCGACTTCCACCTCACCGTCGAGTCTTTCGGCTTCAAGTACGGCGTCCCGGTGGACGTCGACATGCTCCTCGACATGCGCTTCCTGCCCAACCCGCACTGGATCCCCGAACTCCAGCCCCACACCGGGCGCGACAAGCCCGTGCAGGACTACGTCCTGGCGGACGAGTCCATCGAGGAGTATCTGCGCGCCGCCGTGACGATGATCCGGCTCGCGATGACCGGTTACCGACGCGAGGGCAAGCGGTACATGACCATCGCCGTGGGGTGCACCGGCGGCAAGCACCGCAGCGTGGCCATCTCCGAGTCCCTCGCGGGCCGGTTGACCGGCCTGGACGCGGTCGACGTGCACGTCCGCCACCGCGACCTCGGACGGGAGTGACCCGGCGATGACGGAACCCACGAAGCGGATCCCCTCGCTCGTCGCGCTCGGCGGCGGCCACGGCCTCTCGGCGACCCTGAAGGCCGGTCGGCTCGTCGCCGACCACGTCACCGCGGTGGTCACCGTCGCCGACGACGGGGGCTCCTCGGGCCGCCTGCGCCGCGAGCTCGGCATCCTCCCACCCGGCGACCTGCGCATGGCGCTGTGCGCCCTCGCCGGTGAGGACGACGAACACGCCCGCCTCACGAGGCTCTTCCAGCACCGCTACGGCGGTACCGGGGCCCTGGCGGGCCACGCCGTCGGCAACCTCGTCTTCGCCGGACTGTGGGAACTCCTCGGCGACCCGATCGAGGCCCTCGACGCGGTCGGGTCGATCCTCGGCGTCACGGGACGGGTCCTGCCCATGTCCCCGGTGGCCCTCGACATCGCGGCCGAGGTCGTCGGTCTCGAGGCCGACCCGAGGGTCGTGCGCACCATCATCGGGCAGGTGGCCGTGGCGACCACGCCGGGCAGCGTCCGGCGAGTGCGCCTGATCCCCGACGCCCCGCCCGCCGCGGACGGGGTGGTCGAGGCGATCGAGCAGGCCGACCTCGTCGTGCTCGGCCCCGGCTCGTGGTTCACCAGCGTCATCCCCAACGTCCTCGTGCCGGAGATCGCGGCGGCCCTCACGCGGACCGCCGCCACCAAGGCCCTCGTGCTCAACCTCGCCCCGCAGCCGGGGGAGACGGCGGGCTTCTCCGCCGAGCAGCACCTGCACGTCCTGCGCCAGCACGCGCCGCGGGTCGATGTCGACGTCCTGCTCGTGGACCCGCGGATGCCGCTCAGCGCCACCGAACGCGAGCACCTCGAGCGCGCGGCGGCCGGGCTGGGCGCCCGCGTGGTGACCGCGGAGATAGCGAAGACCGGCCCGGATGGGACCATGAGGGCTGTCCACGACCCCGCCTCGCTGGCGACGGCACTCGCCGCCTCGCTGCCGGGGGGCGCGGGGTGACGACCGGAGAACGAAGGAGCAGGGCGTGTCGCTGACCGCACAGGTCAAGTCCGAACTGGTGAGGGTCCCCGTCGGGAACACCGAGACCAGGAGGGCCGAGGTCGCCGCGCTGTTGAGGTTCGCCGGAACGCTCCAGGTCCTCTCCGGCCGACTCGTCATCGAGGCGGAGGTCGACTCCGGCGAGATCGCCGATAGGCTCGCCGCCGAACTCGACGCCCTCTTCTCCGTAACCTGCGAGATCCACCCGATCGGGGGCTCGGGAGGCCGGCCGGCCCGCAAGTTCGTCCTCCGTGTCATCGACCGGGGCGCCGACCTCGCCCGCCAGCTGGGGCTCATCGACAACGCCGGTCGGGCCGTCCGCGGGCTCCCCGCGGCCGTGGTCGGGGGGTCCGTCGCGGCGGCCGAGGCCGCGTGGCGGGGGGCGTTCCTCGCGCACGGGTCGCTCACCAAGCCCGGTCGCTCGTCCGCCCTCGAGGTGACCGCCCCCGGAGCGGAGGCGGCGATGGCGCTCGTGGGTACCGCGCGCCGACTCGGCGTCACCGCCAAGGCCCGCGAAGTGCGGGGAGGGGACCGGGTGGTCATTCGCGACGCGGAGGCGATCGGGGTCCTACTGGCCCGCCTCGGGGCCACGTCGACCAGGGACGTCTGGGAGGAGCGTCGTTCGCGTGGCGAGGTCCGCGCCACCGCCAACCGGTTGGCTAACTTCGACGACGCCAACCTCCGCCGGTCCGCCCGCGCGGCCGTCGCGGCCGCGGCCCGCGTCCAGCGGGCGCTGGAAATCCTCGCCGAGGACGTCCCTGACCACCTTCTAGCGGCCGGCGAGCTCCGCGTCCTACACCGCCAGTCCTCGTTGGAGGAACTCGGACAGCTCGCCGACCCGCCCATGACCAAGGACGCGGTCGCCGGACGCATCCGGCGACTGCTGTCGATGGCGGACCGCAAGGCCGCCGAGCTCGGGATCCCGGACACCGAGTCCGTGGTCACCGAGGACATGCTCGACGACGCCTGATCGGCCCCCAGAACACCCTGCACGTGGCCGGGCACCGGCGGGTAGTCTGGGTCACGTCCCCGGGCCCCACCCGGCCCTGGTGACGTCCAGCGTTCTCGCACCACCAATAAGGAGACATCGAAGTGACCGTGCGCGTAGGCATCAACGGATTCGGACGTATCGGCCGCAACTTCTACCGCGCGGTGGAGGCTCTCAAGGCCGAGGGCAAGACGGACATCGAGATCGTGGCCGTCAACGACCTGACCACGAACGACATGCTCGCTCACCTGCTCAAGTACGACTCGATCCTCGGTCGCCTCGGCAAGGACGTCACCTACGACGACACCTCGATCACGGTCGGCGGGACCAAGATCGGCGCGCTCGCCATCAAGGAGGGCCCCGCCTCCGTTCCGTGGGGTGACTACGGCGTCGACGTCGTCGTCGAGTCCACCGGTATCTTCACCTCGGCCGAGAAGGCCCGCGGCCACCTCGAGGGCGGCGCCAAGAAGGTCATCATCTCGGCCCCCGCGTCGGACGAGGACATCACCATCGTGATGGGTGTCAACGACGACAAGTACGACGGCTCGCAGACGATCATCTCGAACGCCTCCTGCACCACCAACTGCCTCGCGCCCGTGGCCAAGGTCCTGTCCGACGAGTTCGGCATCGTCAAGGGCCTCATGACCACGATCCACGCGTACACCCAGGACCAGAACCTGCAGGACGCGCCCCACAAGGACCCGCGTCGCGCCCGCGCCGCCGCGCTGAACATGGTCCCGACCTCCACCGGTGCCGCCAAGGCCGTCTCCCTCGTGCTGCCCGAGCTCAAGGGCAAGTTCGACGGCTACGCCGTTCGCGTCCCGCTGCCCACCGGCTCCCTGACCGACCTCACCGTCGAGCTCGAGAAGAAGGCCTCGGTCGACGAGGTCAACGCCGCGGTCAAGGCCGCCGCCGAGGGGCCGATGAAGGGCATCCTCAAGTACACCGAGGACCCGATCGTCTCCTCTGACATCGTCACCGATCCGCACTCGTCGATTTTCGACGCGCCGCTGACCAAGGCGATCGACGGCCAGATCAAGATCGCCTCCTGGTACGACAACGAGTGGGGCTACTCCAACCGCCTGGCCGACCTCATCGGCCTGGTCGGCAAGTCGCTCTGAGAGCCTTCGGGCCTGACGACCCCGTACCACCACCGGGCCCGGTCCGGGGACGCCGCGAGCGTCCCGGCCGGGCCCGGCGCACATCGACCGGCGCCGCACGGTCAGCCCACCCACCCGGTGACCCACCCACAGTTCTTCCGACAGGAGTTCCACCACATGGCCGTGAGCACGCTCTCCGACCTGCTCGACGCCGGCGTAGAGGGCCGCAAGATCCTCGTCCGCTGCGACCTCAACGTCCCGCTCGACGGGAAGACCATCACCGACGCCGGTCGCATCACCGCCTCGCTGCCCACACTCAACGCGCTGCTCGACGCGGGCGCGGCACTCGTGATCACCGCCCATCTCGGCCGACCCAAGGGCGAGGCCGACCCCGAGTTGTCCCTCGCACCCGTGGCGGAGAAGCTGGGAGATGAGCTGGGGCGGTACGTCCAGCTCGCCGGTGACGTGGTGGGGCCGGACGCGCGTGAGCGGGCCAACGGCCTGACCGACGGCGACGTCCTGCTGGTCGAGAACGTCCGCTTCGATCCCCGCGAGACGAGCAAGGACGAGTCCGAGCGGGCCGCGTTCGCCGCGGAACTCGCGAGCCTGGTGGGCGAGGACGGCGCGTTCGTCTCCAACGGCTTCGGCGTTGTCCACCGCGCCCAGGCCTCCGTCTACGACGTCGCCAAGCTCCTGCCTGCCTACGCCGGCGACCTCGTGCAGAGCGAGGTCGACGTGCTCGCCGCCCTCACCGGGGACCCGAAGCGTCCTTACGCGGTTGTGCTCGGTGGATCCAAGGTCTCGGACAAGCTCGCCGTGATCGAGGCGCTGGCTCCGAAGGTCGACACCCTCGTCATCGGCGGCGGCATGTGCTTCACCTTCCTCGCCGCACAGGGCCACGGTGTGGGCTCCTCGCTGCTGCAGGAGGAGATGATCGACACCTGCAAGGACCTGCTGGCCAGGTACGGCGACGTCATCACGCTCCCCGTGGACGTCGTCGCCGCCGACGGGTTCGCCGCCGACGCCCCCCACACCACGGTTCCCGCCGACGCGATCCCCGAGGGCACGATGGGCCTGGACATCGGCCCCGAGTCGGTCGCCGCCTTCGCCGAGAAGCTCACCTCGGCCAAGACCGTGTTCTGGAACGGGCCGATGGGCGTGTTCGAGTTCGAGGCCTTCTCCGCGGGCACCCGCGGCGTCGCCGAGGCGATCATCACCGCGACCTCCGCCGGAGCGTTTTCCGTCGTCGGTGGCGGCGACTCGGCGGCCGCCGTGCGCACCCTGGGGCTCGGCGAGGAGAACTTCTCCCACATCTCCACCGGCGGTGGCGCCTCGCTGGAGTACCTGGAGGGTAAGGAACTGCCCGGCGTCACCGTCCTTGAGCGCGGCAACTGACCCGGACACCCAGGAACTACAAGGAGAGAACATGTCACGCACTCCGCTCATCGCCGGCAACTGGAAGATGAACCTCAACCACCTCGAGGCGATCGCACTCGTGCAAAAGGTCGCCTTCTCCCTCCCGGAGAAGTACCTCGAGAAGGTCGACGTCGCGTTCCTCCCGCCGTTCACGAATATCCGAGGCGTCCAGATCGTCATCGAAGGTGACAAGCTGGGCTTCGCCTACGGAGCCCAGGACGTCTCGGTGCACGAATCCGGCGCCTACACCGGCGAGATCTCGGCCTCCATGCTCGCGAAGCTCGGCTGCACCTATGTCGTCGTGGGCCACTCCGAGCGCCGCGACTACCACGCCGAGACCGACGAACTCGTGGCGGCCAAGGCCGCGGCCGGACACCGTCACGGCCTGACCCCGATCGTCTGCGTGGGGGAGAAGCTCGAGGTCCGCGAGGCCGGTGACCACGTGGACTTCGTCGTGAACCAGCTCAAGGGTTCGCTGGAGGGTCTGACGACCGCACAGCTGGCCTCCACGGTCATCGCGTACGAGCCGGTATGGGCGATCGGGACCGGCAAGACCGCCTCCGCCGCCGACGCGCAGGAGGTGTGCGCGGCCATCCGCTCCGCGCTGGCCGAGCTCGCCGACGCCGAGACGGCCGAGTCGATGCGCGTGCTGTACGGCGGCAGCGTCAACGCCTCGAACGTCGGCGAGCTGCTCGAACAGTCCGACGTCGACGGCGGTCTGGTGGGCGGGGCGTCGCTCAAGCCCGACGAGTTCGCCCAGCTGTGCGCGATCGCCGCCGGCGGCCCGCTGCCCTGATCCGTTCCCGCCCCCGGCGGGTCGGGCCCTCGCCGGCCCGGCACGCCGGGATCAACCGCGGACGCCCGACCGGGTAGTCTGTAGCGGTCGCACCCGACCGCCCGACCTGACGTGAGGCACGATCCCTACATGAAGCTCGCCCTGGATATCTTCCTCATCATCACCAGCCTGCTGCTGATGCTGTTCATCCTGCTGCACCGCGGCAAGGGCGGCGGCCTGTCCTCGCTGTTCGGTGGCGGTGTCCAGTCGAGCCTGTCGGGCTCGAGCGTCGTCGAGCGCAACCTCGACCGGGTCACCGTGGTCGTCGCGGTCCTCTGGGTGATCGCGATCATCGCCGTCGGCCTGCTCGTCCGCTTCGGCTGATCCCCGCTCGGGGCCCACACGCGAGAAGCGGGGTGCGCGCTCTCCCATGAGGGAGGGCGCGCACCCCGCTTCGTCGTACCGGGTGATCCGACGTGGCGCCGGGCCGGCTCTGTGGCGCCGGGCCGACTCCGTGGCGCCGGGCCGACGAGCAGTGCCGGGCCGGCTCTGCGGCGCAGGGCCGGCGTCAGCTCACCAGCGAGGCGGCGGGCCCATCGAGGTGGTAGGTCGTGGACTCGGTGCCGACGGCCCCGGCGACCGGCCAGTCCGCCGGATCGGCGCCACCCAGCCCCTTCGCGACCGCCTCGGCCTTCCCCTCTCCGGTGGCCACGACGATGACGTGCCTCGACCGGCGTACTGCCGGCAGCGTGAAGGTGAGTCGCTCCGGCGGCGGCTTGGGACAGTCGCGGACGCCCACCGCCAGCCGGTCGGTCTCGGCGATCGCCGGGGTGTGCGGGAAGAGGGAGTCGATGTGCCCCTCCGGCCCCATCCCGAGGAGCGTCACGTCGAACAACGGCTCGTCGCCACCGGGTAGGTCCACCTCGGCGAGGAACGCCTCCGCGGCGGCGTCGACGTCGTCGAACTCGCCGCCGCGCGCCGGCCAGCGGTGGATGGTGGCCCGGTCGCCGACGGCATCGAGCAGGACCTCGGCGAGCTGTCCGTCGTTGCGGTCGGGGTGATCGGCCGGGACGAAGCGCTCATCCCCGAGGAAGATCGTGACCCGGCTCCAGTCGACCTCGGTTCCGGCGAGGGCGGCGGCCGTCTTCACGCCCACCGAACCACCGGTCAGGGAGAGCGTCGCCCGGCCGGCCGCGGCGACGCGTTCGTTGAGGTGGCCGGCCGCGGCGAGGGCGGCGGCCTCCGCGAGGGACTGCGCATCCTCATGGACGAGATGACGGGTGACTGACATCGACGCTCCTGTCGTGGTGGTGGGGTGGGAACGGACGCGGGTGCCGGCCTTCCGGCCCCGGCTCAGCGAACCGACGCCGAGGTGTAGATGACGCGATCGTGGTTGGCCAACGCGTCCGCGTACACACCATCAGTGTCCATGCGGCGCAACTCCTCCGCCAGACAGTCGGCCACACTCCGACCCACGAGAGCGACCCGCGTGGGGGACTGCCCGGTGATGCGCAGCTCCGCGGAGGTCGCGCTGACCTGCTCGACGACGATGGACCCGGAGGCCCGCTCCAGCACGACCATCCTCGGCCCGACCGCCCGCAGGACGTCGATCCCGAGGCGGGACGCTAGCCACCCGCCGGCGAGATCGACCGACGCCGCACGCTCCGGCCCACACACGGTGGCGCCCGTGATCGGCTCGAAAGGGGGTCGATCGAGGGTCGCGGCCAGCAACGAACGCCAATGGGTGATGCGCGCCCACGCCAGATCGGTGTCACCGGGGGAGTACCCGGCCGCTCGCTTGGCCAGGGCGTCCGTCGGATGCCCCTCGGCGTCCGAATCGACGATGCGGCGCCGGGCGAGCCGACCCACGCGGTCCTCGGACAGCAGCGTCGGGGAGTGGCGGGGCCACCACACCGCGAGCGGGGTGTCGGGCAGCAGCAGCGGCGTCACGAGCGACGCCGACTGCGACGCCATCGCGCCGGACGTGCGCAACACGACGACCTCCGCCGCGCCGGCGTCGCCGCCGACGCGGATCTGGCCATCCAGCCGATCGGCGTCGGCGCGCCGCCCCCGGATCACCACGATGACGCGGCACGGGTGCTCCCGGCTGGCCTCGTTCGCCGCGTCGATCGCCGACTCGCTGCCACGGACGTGGTCGGTGATGACGATGAGCGTGAGGACGCGGCCGATCGTGCTCAGGCCCGCCTCCTCGCGGATCTGCACCAGCTTCTTGGCGATCGCGCGGGTCGAGGTGTCGGGTAGGTCGATGATCACGGTCGCCTCCATGCGCGGCCGCTGCGGGCCAGGATCTCGTCGGCGCCCCTGGGCCCCCAGGTGCCCGCCTGGTACTGCTCCGGTTGGCCCTCGGACTTCCACTCGCGCAGGACCGGGTCGAGCAGTTGCCAGCTCAACTCCACCTCACGCGAGACCGGGAAGAGAGACGGCTCGCCCAGCAGCACGTCGAGGATGAGGCGCTCGTACGCCTCGGGGGAGGATTCGGTGAACGCCTCGCCGTAGGCGAAGTCCATGTTGACGTCGCGGACCTCCATCGCGGTCCCCGGTACCTTCGACCCGAACCGCAGGGTGACCCCCTCGTCCGGCTGGACGCGGATCACCAGGGCGTTCTGTCCCAGCTCCTGCGTCATCGTTGCGTCGAAGGGCAGGTGCGGCGCGCGCCGGAAGACGACCGCGATCTCGGTGACACGACGCCCCAGGCGCTTACCGGTCCGCAGGTAGAACGGGACGCCCGCCCACCGTCGGTTGTGGACCTCCAGGGTGATGGCCGCGTAGGTCTCGGTCGCCGAGGACGGGTCGTAGCCCTCTTCGTCCTTCAGCCCGACGACCTGCTCGGAACCCTGCCAGCCACCGGCGTACTGACCGCGCGCGGCGGTCTCGGAGATCGGCAACGCCAGCGAGGTGGACTCGAGGACCTTGGTCTTCTCCGCACGCAGCGCGGCGGCGGAGAAATCGGTCGGCTCCTCCATCGCCACCAGCGCCATCAGCTGGATCAGGTGGTTCTGGATGACGTCGCGCGCGGCACCGATACCGTCGTAGTACCCGGCGCGCCCGCCGAGACCGATGTCCTCGGCCATCGTGATCTGGACGTGGTCCACGTGGTTGGCGTTCCACACCGGCTCGAAGAGCTGGTTGGCAAAGCGCAACGCCAGGATGTTCTGGACCGTCTCCTTGCCGAGGTAGTGGTCGATACGGAACACCGAGTCCTCGGGGAACACCGCCCCCACGACCGCGTTGAGCTCGCACGCACTGGCGAGGTCATGACCGAAGGGTTTCTCGATGACCACCCGGCGCCAGGACCCCTCGGGGCCCCGCGTGCACCCGGTGCGATCGAGGTGCCGGCACACGGTCGGGAAGTCATCCGGGGGGATCGACAGGTAGAACGCGTAGTTGCCAGCCGTGCCCCGCTCCGCCTCGAGCGCGACCAGCTGGTCCGCGAGGCGGTCGAATCCCTCGTCGTCGTCGAAGGTGCCGGTCACGAACCTCAGTCCCGCGGCGAGTTGCTCCCATACATCCTCACGGAACGGTGTCCGGCAGCGCTCGCGGGCCTGTTCGCGGGCGAACGCCGCGAACTCCTCGTGCGCCCACTGACGCCGACCGAACCCGATGAGCGAGAACCCGGGCGGGAGCAGACCCCGGTTGGCGAGATCGTAGATCGCCGGGATGAGCTTCTTCTTGGACAGGTCACCGGTGACGCCGAAGATCACGAGGCCGGAGGGCCCAGCGATCCGCGGCAGACGCCGGTCGCGGGGGTCCCGGAGCGGGTTGACCCATCCCTCGGTGGCCCCTGTAGAACTTTCGGCGTCGGACGTGTCCAGACGGTCGGGGCCGGTCACGAATCCGACGGGATCTCGTCGATCCGCGCCCTCACCGTGTCCATCAGGTCGTCCCAGGCGGTGACGAACTTCTCCACGCCCTGACGCTCGAGCAGCGCGAAGACCTCGTCCAGGTCGATGCCCTCGGCGCGCAACGCGTCGAGCGTGGCCCGGGAGGCCTCGGCGGTCCCACGGACCGTGTCCCCCTCGACCACGCCGTGGTCGGCGAACGCCTGCATGGTGGCGAAGGGCATCGTGTTGACGGTCCCGCGAGTCACCAACCCGGTCACGTACAGCGTGTCGGGGTATGCCGGGTCCTTGACCCCCGTGGAGGCCCACAGCAGACGCTGCGGCCGGGCGCCGCGGTCCGCCAGCTCGCCGAATCGGCCGGCCGGGTCGAATACCTCGTCGTAGACCTCCTGGCACAGGCGGGCGTTGGCGAGCCCGGCCTGGCCGCGCAGCTCTGACGACTCCGGGAGGCGAGAGTCGATCTCGGTGTCCAGGCGGGAGACGAACACCGACGCCACGGAGTGGATCGACGACAGATCGTGCCCGGCGGCCACGGCCCGCTCTAGGCCGGTGAGGTACGCCTCCGCGACCTTCCGGTATTGGTCCGCCGAGAAGATCAGCGTGACGTTGACGTCGATGCCCTTGCCGATGACATCGGTGATCGCCGGCAGTCCCGCAGAGGTGGCGGGGATCTTGATCATGACGTTGGGCCGGTCGACCGCGGCGGACAGCTCGACCGCCTGCTGGACGGTCTCCGCCGTGTCGTGTGCCAGGCCCGGGTCGACCTCGAGGGAGACGCGGCCATCCACGCCGTCGGTCGCCCGATAGGTCGGCGCCAACAGGTCACAGGCGTCCCGGACGTCTGCGGTGGTGAGCGCGCGGACCACGGAGGCGAGTTCGCGGTCGGCCCGCACCGCCTCGGCGAGGGCGCCCTCGTAGGCCGACGAGTCCGCCAGTGCCGACTGGAAGATCGCAGGGTTGGTGGTCACACCCACGATGGAGTACTCCGCCATCCGCATCTCGAGCTCACCGGAGGCGAGGAGCTGACGGGACAGGTCGTCGAGCCACACGGAGACCCCGGCGGCACTGAGAGCGGCGAGATTGGCGTTGGTCATGATGCCTCCCCTCGGGCGGCCGCGAGCGACTCGCGGGCGGCGGAGACCACCGCGTCGGCGGTGATCCCGAATTCGGTGAACAGGGTCTCGTAGGGCGCGGAGGCGCCGAAGTGCTCGAGCGAGACGGCCCGGCCGGCGTCCCCGAGGAACCGGTACCACGGCATCGCGATGCCGGCCTCGACCGAGACCCGGGCGCGCACGGCAGACGGGAGGACCGACTCGCGGTACTCGGCGTCCTGCTGGTCGAAGAACTCGACACAGGGCATGGAGACCACCCGCGTGGGCACGCCCGCGTCCTCGAGGGTCTCCCGCGCGGCCACGGCCAGCTGGACCTCGGACCCCGTGCCGATGAGGATCACCTCGGGGGTACCCGTCGACGCCTCGGCGAGGACGTAGCCGCCCCGCTCGACACCCTCACGGGCGAGCTGCGCGGTGCCCTCGAGCACGGGCACGTTCTGCCGGGTCAGACACAGCCCCTTGGGCCCGTCGAGCGCCTTCAGCATCGCCCGCCAGGCGGCGGCGGTCTCGTTGGCGTCGGCCGGACGGAGGATCGCCAGCCCCGGGATCGCGCGCAGCGCCGCGAGCTGCTCGACCGGCTGGTGGGTCGGGCCGTCCTCGCCCAGACCGATCGAGTCGTGGGTCCACACGTAGTAGGCGTTGCTGCCCTGGAGCGCGGCCAGCCGGACGGCCGGGCGCATGTACTCGCTGAAGATGAGGAACGTCCCGCCGTACGGGCGGGTGGGGCCGTGGAGTGCGATGCCGTTGAGGATCGCGCCCATCGCGTGCTCCCGGACACCGAAGTGCAGGTTCCGCCCGTAGGGGGAGGCGGTCCACGTGTCGGTGGTGATCGACGTGGGGCCGAAGGAGTCCGCGTTCTTGATGGGGGTGTTGTTGGATCCGGCGAGGTCGGCGGAACCGCCCCACAGTTCCGGGAGCGTGGCCGCGAGGGCCTGGATGGCCTCGGCGGAGGCCTTACGGGTCGCGACGCCCTTGGGGTCGGCCTCCCAGGTCGGCAGGTCGGCGTCCCACCCCTCGGGGAGCTGGCCCGAGTAGAGGCGGTCGAACAGCGCCTTGCGCTCCGGGTTGGCTTCCGCCCAGGCGTGGAACATGTCGCTCCACTGCGCGTGGACGCGGGCGCCGCGGTCGCGGGCCGCACGGGTGTGGGCGATCACCTCGTCCTCGACGGTGAACGGCTCGGTGCCGCCCATCCCGAGGACCTCCTTGACGGCATCGACCTCGTCCTGGCCCAGCGCGGCACCGTGCGCCGCGCCGGTGTTCATCGCGTTCGGCGCCGGGTAGGCGATGATCGTGCGGAGGACGATGATCGACGGCTTGTCCGTGACGGCTCGTGCGTCGGCGATCGCCTCCTCGATCGCTGCCACGTCCTCGCCGCCGTTCACCGTCTGGACGTGCCACCCGTAGGCCTCGTAGCGGGCCGCGACGTCCTCGTTGAACGCGATTCGGGTGTCGTCCTCGATCGAGATCTCGTTGTCGTCGTAGATCGCGATGAGGTTACCGAGTTGCTGCGTGCCCGCGAGCGAGGCCGCCTCGGCCGTGACGCCCTCCTGAATGTCACCGTCGGAGGCGATCACGTAGATGAAGTGGTCGAACGGGCTCTTGCCCGCGGGGGTGTCCGGGTCGAACAGCCCGCGCTCGTACCGTGCCGCCATCGCCATACCGACCGCGGAGGCCAGTCCCTGCCCGAGCGGGCCGGTGGTGATCTCCACCCCGTCGGTGTGCCGCCACTCGGGATGGCCGGGGGTCTTCGAGCCCCACGTACGCAGCGCCTTGAGATCCTCGAGTTCGAGGCCGAACCCGGCGAGGTACAGCTGGATGTACTGGGTGAGTGAGGTGTGCCCGCAGGACAGGATGAAGCGGTCCCGTCCCACCCACGTCGGATCGGACGGGTCGTGCCGCATGATGCGCTGGTAGAGCGTATAGGCCAGCGGGGCGAGGCTCATCGCGGTGCCCGGGTGACCACTGCCGCAATTCTGCACGGCCTCGGCGGCGAGAACGCGTGCGGTGTCCACTGCACGGGAGTCCAGTTCGGTCCAGTCGGATGGGTGGCGGGCGGTGGTGAGCTCGGTGATCTCCGACGCGCTGGTCACTTGTGGTTCTCCCGGGTCTGAGGGTGCGGCGCGGATCCGCGCGTATGTCGTGAACCACCTTAGTGGTCACGGCCGCGGGGGGCGTACCGTCCCCGCCCCCGCTCTTTCGCGGACCGCGCGGGGGGGACGTAGTATCGGCTCGGTAGTGCGTTGACGTCTGCTGCGAGGAGTTCCGGTGCACGATTCCACCCCGACCCGGAGTGGGGGGCCATCAGTCTCCCCTCCAGAGTCCACGGGGCGGCCGGCTCCGGCGAGCGGGCGGGCCCGCGTGGTCGACGTGGTGATGGCGTACATCGCCCTCACCAAGCCGCGGGTCATCGAGTTGCTCCTCGTCGCCGCTATCCCGGCCCTGCTGCAAGCGGATCGCGGGAACATCCACCTCTCCCTGGTGCTGCTCACCCTAGTCGGCGGTTGGATGGGCGCGGCGAGCGCGAACTCGCTCAACATGGTCGTCGACTACGACATCGACCAGGTGATGAAGCGCACCGAGCGCCGCCCGCTCGCCCGCCACGCGATCACCCCGCGTGCCGCGCTGGTCTTCGGCCTGACGCTCGGTGTGGCGAGCATGCTCTGGCTGGGGCTCCTGGCCAACAGCTGGCTCGCCGCCTTCTTCATCCTCATCACGATCCTGTTCTACGTGATCGTGTACTCGATGATCCTCAAGCGGCGGACCGCTCAGAACGTCGTCTGGGGCGGCGCCGCGGGCTGCATGCCGGTTTTCGTCTCGTGGGCGGTCATCACCGACAACCTGCCGGATGGACAGCCCCATAACTGGTGGCAGGCGGTCGTGCTGTTCCTCATCATCTTCTTCTGGACGCCACCGCACACCTGGGCCCTCGCGATGCGTTACAAGGAGGACTACAAAGCCGCCGGCGTGCCGATGCTGCCCGTGGTCATGGGTCCCGAGGGCGTGACCCGCCGCATCACGATCTACACGTGGGTCACCGTGCTGTGCACGTTCGCGCTCATCCCCGCGGCGGGTTGGGTCTACGCGGCCGGCGCGATCGGCTTCGGCGTGTGGTTCATCGTCATGGCGCATCGCCTCGAGGCGGGCGTGCGCCGCGGCGTCGAGGTGAAGCCGCTCAAGCTGTTCATTTTGTCGAACAACTACCTCGCCGGGGTGTTCGTGGCCCTGTCCATCGACGCGGTGCTCGGACTGCAGACCGTGGCGGAGCTCCTGTCGCTGGCCTGACCGGGTCCCGCTCAGCGGTCGGGGTCGAGTGTCACCGAACCCGTCGTCCGCCGCTCCTGCAGGGCTCGGTGCGCTTCCGCGGCCTCTGATAGGCCGAACGTCGCCCCCACCGACAGCCGCAGTGTGCCGTCGACGACCCCTTCGAGGACCTCGCCGGCCCGGCCGCGGAACTCCTCCGTCGTCGCGATGTAGTCGGCGAGGGTCGGGCGGGTGAGGAACACCGATCCGGCCGCGTTGAGTCGCTGCGGATCAACCGGGGGCACCGGACCGCTCGCGGCGCCGAACAGCACGAGCGTGCCGCGCCGTGCGAGGACCGCCAGACTGTCGTCGAACGTGTCCCTACCCACGCCGTCGAAAACGGCGGCGACGCCCCCCTCCGCCAACTCACGCACCCTCTCCGGCGTGGCCTCCGGGTAGAGCAGCACGTGGTGCGCCCCGAGGTCGCGGCAGAGGTCGGCCTTCTCCTCGGTCGAGGTCGTCGTGATCACCCGGAAGCCGTGGGCCACCGCCAGCTGGATGAGGAGCTGTCCGACGCCGCCCGCCCCGGCGGTGATTAGCACGTGATCGCCGGCCGAGGCCCGGTGGGTGTCGGTGATCAGGTAGTGCGCGGTGAGTCCCTGCAGCAGCATCGAGGCCGCCACGTCGTCGTCGATCCCCTCCGGCACGGTGACCACCGACTCGGCGGGGGCGACGACGTACTGGGCGTAGGAAGAGGGCACCTGGCACCAGGCCACCCGGTCACCGGCGACCAGGTCGGGAGTGCCCTCGCCGACCGCCTCGATCACCCCCACGCCTTCGCTACCCGGGACGAACGGCAACTCCCGCGCGTAGACGCCCTCGCGAAAGTACGTGTCGATGAAATTGACCCCGATGGCGCGGGTACGGACGAGCACCTCGCCCGGGCCGGGCGACGGCTCGTCGACCTCCACCGGTGTGAGCACCTCGGGGCCGCCGTGTCGGGAGATCTGGATCGCACGCATGGCGCCCAGTATCCGGTAGGGCGCGGCCCGGCGCAGCCGGAGCGCCGTCACCGGTTCGGGGCAACGCGGGAGTGCCGACCGATCCGCAGCGGGGGAGACGATAGGCTACGCCCCATGAGCCTGCAGATCCTTTCCCAGTACGCCGGGGGGCCGCGAGTCCGGGCCACCGGCCGGTCCGAGATCACCACGACGGGATCCGATACGGCGTCCGAACCCACAGAGTCGTCGACGGCGGCTGAGGAGACGACGGCGGTTCCCGCGGCCGCACAGGCCGAGCCGTCCGGGGCCGGCGTGGACGAGCAGGCTTCCATCGCCCAGGACACACCGGAGGCGGGGGAGCCGGCAGCGGAGGCCGGGACCCCGGAGAAGCCGGCCCCAGCTCCCGCCGCAGCCGGCGGTGCGGGCGGTGCGGGCGGCGGAATCTCGCTCGGCCGTCGCGCCCCGCGCGCCCCGGGGGGAGGTGCGTCGACCCTGCACGGCTCGCGCATCACGGAGCTCGGCGGCGGTTCCGCCCCGGCGTCCTCCGCGTCCGAGCCAACTCCCACCGAATCGGCGCCAGAGGCCGAGGACGCGGCGCCGGCCTCGCCGAAGCCGGCGACCGTCGCTCCCGCGTCCGGTGGCGGCCTCAAGCTCGGTGGCGGCTCCAAGGCCAAGACCCCCGGCGGCGGTTCGGCCGCCAAGGTCGTGCTCGGGGGCGGCGCCGCGGCTGCCGCGGCGGGAGTTGCCGGCACCGCTGCGCCCGTCGCGGAGGAGAAGACCTCCGGGACCGCTTCGCCGGCCGAGAAGAAGTCCGGCGGTCTCACCCTGGGTGGCGGCTCCGGCGCGAAGGCACCGGGCGGCGGCGCGTCCGGCGGTCTGACGCTCGGCGGCGGGTCCAAGGCGAAGGCCCCCGGAGGCGGCACGTCCGGTGGCCTCACGCTCGGTGGCGGCGCGGCCGCCGCGAAGCAGACCGCGGAGCTCACCGCTGACGCGAAGGAGACCGACGCACCGTCGGCCGCCGATCGCCCGGCCGACGCCCCCGCCGCGTCGCAGCCCGCTGCTGTGCCCCCGGCGGACGAGCCGGCGGAGAAAGCCGAGAAGATCGAGGCCGCGCCGGTTCCCGCGGGTCCGACGCCTCCGGCCAAGACGGCCAAGTTCGTGGAGAAGTTCCTCGCCCGCCACGGCGGGTCGGCGGACGTCGTCCTCCAGCCGGTCGGTCGCCGCGGCGTCCGTATCACCCTCGTGGGTGCCGACGGCGTCCTCGGGGACACGATGGTGGACTCGCTGTCCGAGGCCGAGTCCGTCCGCGACGGCATCTCCGGCCTCAGCGGCTCGGACTGGACCCGCGAGCTCGTGTCGCGCACCGATGTCCCGGCGGGGCACTGGAAGCGCATGGCGGGATCGGGCGCTCTGGTCTGACCGCCCGGGCGCCGGACCCGCCCAAGGGCCCGGCGCAGGTGCGTGCCCCCGGGGCCTGGCGCCGGAACGCGAGAATCCGCTACTCCACCCGCAGATCC